>CAZLPL010000073.1:0-5053 GCA_964561405.1 Microcaldota archaeon | reverse complement strand
GAAGATAATCCATAATGCGAAGAGCGCGTTCGGGAATTTTGAAGATATAGACGAGCTGATAGCAGAAGGCAAGCTTGTGATCAATGGAAGGGATATGACCGAGGGCATCCTTGACAAGTTCGATGACGCGAGCTATGAGTTCGGAAGGATAATAACGGACATAGAGAAGCAGATAGTCGCAAAGAAGGCTACCAGGGCAGTGCTAGACTCGTCATCCGCACTTGAGCTGCTCATAAAGGACCCCATGGTGTACAGGAAGTCGATGTGGTCCCTTGTGGCGAATTTCAGGAGGCTTGGCGTGACGACCATACTCACTTCCGAGCTGCAGAGCCCTGACCGGTCCAAACTGGTGTTCAAGCCGGAACACTTCATATTCGATGGCATGATGGTCATGTACCTCAGCGGTGAAGAAGCAAAAAGGGTAAGCGCACTGGAGGTAGTCAAGATGAGAGGATACAAGCACAGCTTCACCACTGCGCCCTACGAGATAACACCTGACGGATTTAAAGTGTTGTCAGTGGAGAACATAGGCGACTGACCCACATATCATTATATATATAGACAGCCACATCTGTTCAGGTAGATCTTTTGGCTGCGGCTGGAAACAGGATACAAAGCAACCTGAAGAACGAAAGGATGAGGCTTTACATTGCAATAGCAGTGATACTCGTAGCCATAGCTCTTGCCTCTACCACATTGGTTGGGCTTTCCAAGCCAGGTACGTGCAGCAGCATATTCCCAAGCCAGAATTACAACTGCATAAACCAGGCGGCTTATTCCACTTCCAACCTCTCTATGTGCAGCACCCTGCCGGCACAATACTCCAGCCAGTGCTATATTGCAATAGCGGAGAATACGAAGAATGATACTGCGTGCGGGCTCGCTTCGGACAGGAATGCGTCAGATGAGTGTGTCTCGTTCATCGCCAACGCCACCGCGAACCCAGGATTGTGCACAGGACTTAGCCCGTCAATGACGCAGAGCTGCATAGAGCGCATTGAGGTAAGTACGGGCACCGCAAATGCATGCTATACCCTTCCAAACAACACGGGAAGGATATCGTGTGTGTCGGCAGTGTACCTGGCACAGGCGATAATACACAGGGACAAGAATTATTGTGCAAGAGTGCCAAGCAACAACAATACCAACATAACGCTATCTGCATTCGGCATGCTGGGATTCTCGCCTGGAGCAGCCTATAGCGGGGTAGGGCAGGTACTAAGCATTGCCTCTATAGCGAACATCACGTTCGGAGTGAGGGATGGATGCTATGCATCCTTGGCATACGTATCTTCCAACCCCAGCTACTGCGATTTCGCATCGAACTCCACCAGATCAGTATGCAAACTGGCGGCCAGCCACTTCAGCTCCGTCTCTTACAATGCGACCGCAGGGCTGAACTTCACTGAATTCATGAACCTTTGCCAGCAGCAGGCGGATCCGGCACTCTGCAACAGCACCGTATACTACTTCAAGGCAGTATCGGCAAGGAACACAAGCACATGCACGGTGCTTCCTGTGCCTTACTCATACCAATGCTATTACACGCTAGCGCAGATTTACAACAGCACCAGCTATTGCGGATACATAACCAACGCTACCCTGAACAGCCAGTGCGTGGTGGCTGTGGGAAGGGGATACCTGGCCAATATCACCGGAACGGGTTGAGAACATCGAATGGAAGGGATAATATCTTGCATAAGGCACAGGGAACCGGGAGGAATATTCGTTGTTTGCGGAATTGAGGGTGGCTTCAAATCAGTAGAATTCAGGAGCAATAGATCTTTTTCTGTTGGTGATGCTGTCATGCTCGATGGCATTGCGGAATTGGAAGCGGCATCTGGAACTGGGCTTGCAAAATCTGTTGAAGAGGCTCTTGTAAAGAAGATATCTTCGATAATGAGGATAGGAGTTTACCGGAAGGGCGTGGAGCCTCTGGACAGCATAACCGGGAGGCTATGGGAGAAACTTGAATCAGCGGCGCGGCTCTTCCTCAGGAAACTGCTTCTCGGAGTGCCCATAGTTATAAGGTTCCACAACGATGCAGACGGCTCTGGGGGAGCATGCTCCCTTTATCTCTCAATAAAGGAGCTTGGCGACAGAATAGGCTTCGCCCCGAATACGATGTGGGTGATGAACAAAGGAGTTGCATACTCGTCTACTGAGGCAGAGAACGATATTCTTGCAACAAACAGCTACAGCGCCATAGAGAAGCCCCTTCTGGTTATAATAGACTTCGGCACTGCTGCAGAGAGCAATTCGGGCATCTCCTCTGCGAAGGGCAAGTTTGATATAATATGGCTTGACCACCACCCTATGACTGAAGGCTTCCGCGGCACTGAGCTTGAACACTACATAAACCCATGGAACTTTGGCGGGGACTCTAACTACACTGCGGGCTTCCTCGCAAGCGCATTCTCAAAGACATTCTCAGCGATGGACACGGGAGAGTATGAGAACGCATCGTTCATAGGGGACTATAGCACATACGCGGACCAGGGAGCAAAGGGAAATGAAGCTTCGGTTATCTTCGATCTCGTAACAAGCGACGTGGGTATGGCGTTGGGAAGTGGGAGAGTGAACGTGACTCCGCAGGAGTTCGAGGCAATATTCGCCAATGAGAAGAAGAGGTCCGAACTCCTGAGATACGCCAATATACGACTTGGCGAGGTCCTGGATGCGGGAATAGAGTCTCTGAGGCGCTACAAAGGCAGGGACTTTGAGATATTCATGCTCGACTTCGAAGACGTGAGGTCTGATGAGTCCAAATACCCGCTACCTGGGAGGTTCTCATCTAAACTGCTCGACAGGATAGTTTCCTCGGGATACAAAAGGGTTATGGTGATGGTTCACGTAGGCACATATCTCCTCATGAGGCTCGACAAGGAGCTATGCAAGGATATGAGCCTGCTTGACATAATAGCGGAAGCGAAGGAACGGTATGGCGAGGGCATCGAGGGCGGCGGTGGCCATAGATGCGCAGGCACAATTAAGCTTAGGGACAAGAGAAACAAGAGGGGCGTAATAAACAGCATCCTCGGCTCCCTGAAGTGACCCTTCAGGCGCCGTGGAACCAGAATTCCTTATCCTTTCTCTTCTTGCCGTCCTTGTTGCCCAGAAGCCTGTCCATCATTGAGGCCTTCTTGGGCTTAGGCACGTAATTGTATTCAGCCGCGAGCTCTGGGTGCTGCTCTAGGTACTCGTCCTGCCAGTTCTTGAAGTTTTCATACTTTTCAGATTTGGCCTGGGCACTCTTCTGCTCCCACTCCGGCTTCATGCGTTTCCATTCCTCAAGGCTGTATCCGTAAGGCGCATGCTCCCTTATGCTCTCTGGCTCGAACTGGTACTTGTATATCTCTTTGATGTAGTCTACGTCCCTTGAGGTTATATTGCCCTTATCCACAGAGACGCCTTCCTTTGAAAGGAACGCTATGAGCCCATCAAGGCTTATCTTCTCCTTCCTGTTCTTGGAGTCCTCGGGATTGTAGGTTATTGTTATGATTCCCCTTATGAACTCGACCTTGGCCTTGAGCACAGAGTCAAGCAGGAGAAGCCTGTACTGGAGCCTTGCCGAATGCTCTATGTCGCGTAGCTGCTCCTTGCTCACTGCGGTTATCCTTATCTCCTTGACGGTCCTGTAAGGCACGCGGTAAGACTTTCCGTTGTATACCACATGATCATCATACCCGCTGTCATCTTCCTCCTTCAGGTCCTTCACGAATCCGCTCTCCTCTGGAGAGGTTTGTCGTCTGTCCATTTGAGTTACCTTATTGCAACATTATTTGGCATACAGGACATATAAATAAGTGCACAGGACACTCGCCTGTGCACCTGGAACATTTAGCAGTTGCCACAGCCACAGCCGCCATGCTTCTCGGACTGGCCGGAATGGCCAGAAGAGCCGCATCCGCAGCCTCCGGAGTTGCCGCATGCGCATGAATCCTCTTCAGGAGTCTTCATGGCATGCTTTGGAGACTCTGCGGCAGCAGCCACCACCTTCTGTACCTGAGGCTGCTGTGCATATACGGGATTTATCGGCCTTCCCCTTGACCTTGCCATTGCCTGGGCTTCTGCCAGGTTGACAGGGAGGGTGAAGTAGTTTATCATGTTGCCGTAGGACTTCTTGTACATTTCAGTTGCCTCTATCTCCTTGACATTCCTGACATACTTGTCCTCGCCGTATGACCAGTCGTTGTGCATGTTCTTCCATTCCTTTGAAGGGATGGCGTACTGCCTCTGTATCTTATCCCTGTAGACCTCTGGGAAGACATTGAATGTGCAGAACGGAAGCACACGGCCATCTGGCATTGAGTAGTGGATGTCGCACTTCTCAACTCTTTTAATGTCGTACGTGTACTCATCCTGGAAGTGCATCATTCCCAGGAAGAGGGACTTGAGCTGGAACTTGCCCATTGTTGCGAAGTCGTGCTTCAGCACTACCGAGGTTATCAGCTTGGTGAAGTTTACGGACTTAGGCTGCTTCTCATTGTCAACGTACCTGCGTATTCCGGTGAGGGCCTTGAGGGCTATCAGCCTCCTCTGCAGCTTTGGCTTGCCGTCCATCTCGCTTATCGCGTTCTGGAGGTGCTCCATTAATCCGGAAACATCGACGAAGCGGGTTATTGGCACCACCTTGCCGTCAGGGTCTAGGAAGACGTATGTACCGGCTCCGCAAGCGAAGTGTATGGACATGTCGTACTTGTATTCCCCGGTGAGGGCCTCTATGAACTTGTTTATTCCACCAACATAAGGCACTGAAAACCAGTCCTCCTTGGTTACAACTCCGCCGGTCTGCTGCTCTATGAGCTTTATTGCACCAGGTATGGATATGCGCTGCTTCTCCCTGAGCCTTGAAGGCATCCTTCCTACAAGCGACACAGGCTGGAAGTTGACCGCCTTGATGACGTCAGTGTTGTTAAGTGCGAAATTGACTATGTCGCCTAGCTCGTGGTCGTTTATCGTCCTTATGACAGTAGGGACGAGAACTATTCCAAGATTAGCCTTCCTGCACGCATCTAGCGTTGCAGGCACTTCCCAATGGTTCTTAGGGTTT
>CAZLPL010000072.1:0-5188 GCA_964561405.1 Microcaldota archaeon | reverse complement strand
AAGCAAAGAAAACTGACCTAGAAAACCCACACCTTTAGGTGTGGGTATATTTATAACTTTCTGAAAATGCAAGCAAATAAATACCGGCCTAAATATTTCCACCTCTTTTTTATAGCCCCATCCACATAATCCAAATTGGTGAAACTATGGCAAAGAGTTTTGCATGCAGGGACATAGGTATGTCGTGTGACTTCACTGCAAGGGCCGGAAGCGAAGAGGAGCTTATGAAGAAGATAGCAAACCACGCGAAGAAGGCACACAACATGCGCCAGATAGATCCCGCGACAATGGAAAAGGTAAAGGACGCCATAACCGACGAATAACCCTACGGCTCATTCTTAACAAAGGATTACTACATCTTTTTGTTTTTCTGTATTGCACTTCGCCAGCCATGCCCAGGACTTCAGGCGCCATACGTAATGACTTATTAATCCATTCCAAGCGAAGATATTGTGAGTCCATGGACAAGGAAGAGACCGCAAGGAGGCTCTCAGAACACCTGAAGCTGAAGCCTGGGGTTGTAGAGGATTTTGAATTCAGGGAGGTAAGGAATGGATGGGTAGCCACGCTGAAGGGCGACTTCAAGCACTGGTACGACATACCTCTAGGAGTCACCGCATACTCGATAAGCGAGAAGACCGGAAAGATAAGGTCTTATGGGGAGAGCATGCGCAAGGACAGTTTCGCCATGCCAACTGCGGCCAGAGCCGAAGAGGACCTTGCAAAAGAATAATCACACCACGCTGAAGTACGGCTTGCCTTTTAACATGGTTACTGATTCTTACTCTCGGCGTAAAAAAGCCCCAGTTATAGGTTGCATCGCCCCATTTTAAGCGTAAACATCTTGTAAAATACCAGCTTATTGTTAATTTCTCCATCTGCACCGGTTGATTATAAAATATCCCCACGCCATATAATGGCGGGTTGGATTGGTTGGACGAGGTTCTATCTGTCTCTGGGCTACATGTCAAGGTTCAGGGCAGGACGCTCCTTGATGGCGTAGGCTTCAGCGCAAAGAAGGGCGAGACCATGGCCATAGTTGGGCTCAATGGGTTCTAGAAAGACTACTTTGTTTAGGACCTTTCTAGGAATTGTGCCTTATACTGGTGAGGCGAAGTGGGGCGCGGGAAAGAAGATTGATACGTGCCCCAGAGCCTCTATCAACCGCCTTGCCGATATCTGTGGAAGAGTTCCTGCGCTTCAAGTGCAAGGCCGTGCCTGACAGGTGCATGGGGTATGTCGGGCTGCACAAGGACGTACTGGGTCAGCAGCTTAGCGCTCTCTCTGGCGGCCAGCTCCAAAGGATTCTCATAGCCTGGGCCATAATTGACAATTCTGACATATTGCTTATGGACGAGCCCACATCCGGTGTGGACATAGGCTCCGAGGAGCCCATATATAAGAAGGTCACGCAGCTCAAGAAGAGCATGGGCATGACCGTGCTGCTAATCTCGCACAACCTCCACGTGGTGATGCACTACTCCGACAATCTCCTCGCGCTGAACAGGCGCCAGACATTCTACGGACCTACTTACGGCCTATCAAGCTCAAGGATACTTGGGCCTGATGTACGGGAGCACATCCGGAATAAAGGGTCTGGGGAGGCACTCCCGCGGGCCTGCTCGGGTGAAATCATGGCAGACCTCTATTTAGCTCTTATAGTCGGCGCCTTTGTCGGCACTGCAGCAGGATACCCCGGTTCAATAATGGTCTCGCGATGCATGGCACTTATTGGGGACACTCTCTTCCACGTGGCCCTGCCCGGCCTTGCCATAAGCCTCACACTCAATTTCAATCCGTTCATAGGTGCATTCGCGTTCCTCGCAGTTGCCGCAGTTCTCACCTGGCACATACGGCGGCGAACCACGTTTCCCATGGAGGCGATAATCGGCGTTATATTCGTGCTGGCACTTGCCATAAGAATACTGATAACCCCAGGTAGACCTCCTCGATGCCCTTTTCGGAGATATCTCAACGGTAACTATGACTTGACCTTTTCATAACAGTTCCTGCATCCCTGCTTGTTGTAATGATAACGCGCGCCATATACGACGGGCTTGTGTTGACCATGGCGTCCGGTGAGCTTGCCATGTCAAGCGGGGTGCATGTAGACCGTATAAACCTGGTGTATCTTCTGCTCGTGGCCGTGATAGTTGCAATAGGCATAAAGGAAGTAGGCACCCTGCTTGTGGGACCGTTGTAATAGTACATGCCTCCGCCCGAATGGTGGGCACCAGCCTGAGAAGGTACTCCTCATGAGCGCCTCCTCGGTTTCATAAGCGCATTATCGGGGATACTGATATCTGGATTCAGCGGCCTTCCTGCCTGGCCGATGGTGGTGATATCAGGCGCAGCAATATTTGCAGTTATGCTTGCTGCTCGCCGCATATCACCAATTTTCCACGTTCCTGCGCAAAGGTGACCTCCCCCAGTTATTTTATAAAATCTAATTGCGAGTGTTAATACATGGTCTTTGCAAAAAGCACGCCAGGCGCTGGCGCTACAAGGAAGCATGGAATACTTCTTACCATATGGTTGGGATTTATGCTGATAGGATATCTCATATCCGCAGTCACATACCTCTTCATGAATTCAGTAGTAACCTCTGCCATACCTGGCATGTCTTCCGCAGTCATATACCTGCTCGGCATAGCCGCCATTGTGGGCATAGCTGCAGTGTACCTCCTGTTCACGTGGAAAAAGTTAGGCTTCTACATTGCAATAGGGATAGCTGCAATAAGCTTCATTGTGAACGCAGTGTATCTTGGCATAGTGAATGGCATCCTTGGTCTCATAGGAATAGCGATACTCTACATACTCATACGTGGCAAGTTGGGTCAGTTCGAATGAAGCTGCGGCTTCACCTTCAAGGCTGCGTATATCCCGAAGTCCAGGCTGACGTGTACGACACCCCTGTAGCCTGGCCGTTGTTGGAGTTGCCTGAGTAGTCCCGTGCATTTCCATTAAAGGGCCACCATCCCACAACATGCAGCGGGTCTATCGGCGCGCCGCCTATGCCTTCAGTATAAAGCTCCTTAATCTGGTTGGCAGATAGCGTCGTGTTGTATATCTGTATGTTGGACAGGTATCCATCGAAGTATGTGGGGTAAACAGGTCCACCATACCCTATGTACAGCGGGTTCGCAGATCCATTCAGCGCCCCTTTTATTGAAGTGCTTGACTTTCCAAGCAGTGCCCCATTTAGGTATACTGCTATCGTATTTGTGCTGGACTGGTATGTGACTGTGCCGAATTGCCACTCGTTTATTGCTACTGGCGATGGCGTCTGGTAATAACCGGATCCGCTCGTCGTGGTCAGTCTGGCGCCCAGAGCCGTGCTGGAATGGAACATGTCGTACTCATTGGTGCTTATGCTCGACTCTTTTCCCAGTATTCTTACGGTTGATGATGGTACCGATACTGCATCTATCCATGCTGCTATGGTGATGTTTGCCGGGTTAATGCTTCCACTTGACGGTATTGACACTTTGCTATTCTTCCCGTCAAACACTGCAACATACCTGGGCAGCTCCCCCTGGCACTGGCCCTGCAGCGTTGTCGACTCGACATTCCGCACAATCTGGCACGCTCCTGCTGATGCCCTGGGTGCGAAATTGGAGCTGTTGAATACGCCCAACGCAAAAAGGGCAACCATAACCACTGCTATAATCAGTATCGCCCAGCCATAAGCCATCAGGTATTCCATTGCAGACTGAAGTTTGTATCCGTGGTTTGTGCGCTGCATATAAGTATCATCCATGCAAATATTATATTACTTTTGAAGTGGTCTGTGGGGCTTCATGCTCACGGCTGCGTATATCCAGAAGTCCACGCTGACGTATACGGCACTCCGCTTGCCTTGTCATTATTTCCGCTGCCAGAGTAGTCGTTTGCATCCCCGTTTAGCGGCCACCACCCAACAACGTTGAGTGGGGATATCGGCGCGCCTCCTATCCCTGCCATGTACTGCGACTTTATGTCATTGGCCTGAAGTGATGTGTTGTACATCTGCACATTGGCAATGGCTATGGTAGGGGCAACCGCCTGGGACCTATTGTCCAGTTTGATATTGTAGAGCCACCGCCGCATGACCACTCCCCTCCAGTTAAAACACCATTTATGTAGACGGAACACAAGCTCCCGTCATCAACCCTACCACATTATACCAGGTATTTAGGGCCGGCTTAAAAATGCCTATGATGCGTCCTGGAAATTTACACCATATAGTATTCAATGAGTCAAAAACACATCCGCCCAGAGCAGTTGAGAATATCGCCGGGTAATTTGTTGTGGATAGTGTCTGTTCTTGGAACCAGAACGAGAAAGAATGGCTCTGTAGAAATCCCCTATCCATCATAAAGGCCGAAGGATTTTAACCCTTCGGCTATGTGTGTTATTTGGCGACACACATGATAGAAAAAAGAGACTATACGTATAAGGGGTTTATCAGGGCGTCATTTGCAGAAGTGCGGGGAGTACTGCGGCCATATTCCAGCAGATTTTCTAAGAAAGCATATACGCAGCATCAGCATGCTGTTGCGATATTGCTGATGAAATACGAGAATAAGACCTATAGGGATATTGCAGATTTGATAAGGGAACTGTGTGCATATTTTGAGTTTGAGGGGTGCATACCCCACTTCACAACACTACAAAAGTTCTTTATGAGAGTACCGACTTACGTTTGGTCGTTTCTTCTATCAAAGACATACGAATTGTTCAATGCACAAATGGCCGACATTGCAATTGATTTTACAGGATATGAGTTACATCACGCATCGCAACATTATGAACGCAGAATCGGTAGGAAGACAGGCAGGAAACCGTTCATGAAACACATATTGTCTATTGATACTGGTTCACAGGCAATAATAGTGTCAGATAGCAGAAGGTCATGCATAAACGATAACAAGACATTCGTGCCAATGCTCGAAGAAACGTTGCATGAAGTCGACGTACGCAATGTAACTGCAGATAAAGGATACGATTCAGAGGCGAACCACAAATTTGCACATAGGAATGCAGGTGCAAATTCCATCATGCCACTGAGGTACGAAGTGCCTCTGAACAGGACTACAGGATTCTATCGCAGGAAGTTGAAGATGAATTTCCCACTTGATGTCTATCATCAACGAAGCAAGATAGAGACGGTGAATTCTGTCGAGAAGAGAAAGTTCGGTGATAGACT
>CAZLPL010000071.1:0-5223 GCA_964561405.1 Microcaldota archaeon | reverse complement strand
AAGAACGCGTCGAACAGGTCCACGGTATCTGAGAAGAATGTTCCCTTGAAGTATCTTTTCTCGGTCTGTATGTATGACAGGCGCTCCGACTGGAAGTACGGGAGCAGGTCATTAAGGAAGTTGGGATCTGTCAGGTATTCATCGTAATCAAACAAGGCTATGAACTCCTCTTTGGAGTGCCTGAGCATGTTGTTAAGTGCACCAGCCTTGAATCCATCGCGTACCTTGCGCTTTATGTATGCTATGCCATTGGCCCTGGCGAATTTCCTGAGATCCGATGATATGGACTTCTTGGTGGAATCGTCAAGAAGGTAGAATCTTATCCTGTCAGAAGGATAGTTCAGGTCCTTTAGCCTAAGCAGGTTCTTCTTGACTATGCTCTTGTCCTCGTTGTATACAGGCATTGTCACTGCCACGGTAGGGTATGCCGAAAGCGGCTTGAGCCTCTTCTTTATACCGTCGAGGTACTCCCCGTAGAATGCGGACCTGTAGTACGAATATGAGATAAATATGTTGAAGAATCCTGAGACTAGTGAGAGTATTATGAAAAATGAGGCTATGGCATACGTGTAGAAGTTGTGTGCGCCGAAGTATATCAGGTATAGGGAGAACATGAGCCCTGAAAGGGTTAAGAGCACGAATAAGGCGACAACGAAGAGCCTTAATGTTGACTTTGAGGATAGCGAAGGCATTTCATCAGATTTAGATGCAAATATAGCGCAGCAGGTATTTATTACTTTTATCGTTCCACCATTTAACGCTGCGCCGGGATGGCAGAATCCGGTATCGCGCCAGAACAATTGGCGAAACTCGAGATCTGGTGGCCTTCGGGCCTTCTGGGTTCAAACTAGGTAGTTGCATATGGCAGCGCCTATGGAAATCCCAGTCCCGGCGTATCAAGTTTAGACTTCATCTCAGGTCGCGCAGAGATTTTTCATATACTGCGGGTATCTCCGAAACTGAAAAGGAATCAGACTTCGTTATCTCATTAAGGAATATCGTTGCATAAGATCCGCTAGGTATGGAGAAGTTAAGCATTAGGGTGCTCCCTTCTGGAGAATGGGATATGTCTTTTACAGGGGTGAGGAGCGTGCGGTAAGAGCCGCGCATGCTGAGCTCTGGCATGGATTTTATCTTGAAGCTCTCCAGGGTTATTCCGAGGTCATCAATGCGGTCATGCTCGTACTCCTTTAGCGCCTCGGGCTTGGTCTCGTAGCCAGGTATGCTCCCCATTGCGAAGTCCCCGGATGAGGCTACAGCGCCTGTATCCGGAAACCCATAAGAATTACTGCCGCACATCACATTGGAACTTAGATCCCCATCAGCTATGCGTGCCTCGAGAGAGGCATTGAACAGGTAAGACTGCACAGAGTGTATGAACATTATGAGGACGCCCCTAGGGAGCCTGCGCAGGGCATTTGCCGGATTGTCATATCTTGACATGTAATCTATAGCCATTCGCTCGTTCTTTAGATACCTGGGAAAGTATGCCAAGGCTTCTCCGAACGCACGTGTCTCTGCCAGCCTGTTCCTTGCGGATACGGCGTCCTCGTTGGTCTCGAGGTTCGTATTCGTGAGGAATTCCATGAGTGCTGCATTGAAGTCGCCCTTTAGTATGTGCATGCCGACGGCGAAGTTATTCAGCCTCATGCCGAAGCGCTGCCTGTCGAAATAGTTGGGCGCCATTGCGCCAAGCTCCTCCAACACGTCTTCGGCTCCCTGCGGCTTGCATTCGTGAATCTTCACAGAAAAGGAGTTTCCAATGTTGCTCCCGAGCTCGACGCCATTAGATCTCCAGGCCCCATTTATGGAGACGTCTTTTAGCCTTATCCCTAGAATCCTCTCGGGCTCGACACCATATATGGATGCAAGCTGCGTGGATACCGACTGCCTATCCTTCGTGCCTGCATAGCCTATGGACTTCTTTCCGTGCCCAGTCAATTTTGATATTCTTATAAGTGCCCCCACAGTGTCCCAATTCCTCTTCTGGAGCACGAATGTAGTGAACTTTCCGTCCTTTACCTCTTCCTCATCAAGGTCGGATGGTGCATACTTCTGTCCAGTAACTAGTGCATGCCCATGCGAAGTTATCTCATTTACAATGAAGTCTTCTGGTGAGGACTTGACCACGCCACCGGTGCCTTTTGATCTTGATAGGGTTAACATATGTCGCCGCCTTTATGCAAATTGAGTAATTGCCAAACACCTTATTAATAGTTGGCGTGTGCATGTGGAAGTTTGAAGGTTCGGTTTAAAAGGATGCGAAGAGGTATAGGTACAGTGTAAAGATGCATATGGAACGTGCAGATACGCATGTTAAGCTATGGCACGGAGATGTAGAGGCATCTCCGCATAAAATAGCAAGACTGGCACACCTGGTCAGATTTGCAACAAATAGGGAGACCGATGCGGAAATACAGGCGGGCGGGCTTGCTGGCGAGAAAGGGTGGGGATTGAAGCTATGGACCGGAAGCATAGTAATAACAGGCGGGCGGGAGACTGATGGCATGTTGCCAGAAGTTATACAGCACGAAGGTCCGCTCGGAAGTGAACGGCTCATGATCGAATTTCATGTGCCAAGAAAGTACCTTGGGGTGAGAAATCTTGCACTGGTCCTGGAACCAGGGCACTATGCAGTTGATGGACATGCACTGAAAGCGTCTGCGATTTATGTTGTAGAGGATTACCCAAAAAGGGAAGGGTGGTATGTGGCGGACCCGCTCACAGGAGTGCCGCATGGCATGGAAGTTGACAGCATGGTTCCTGGTGCCAGGTTCCTGTCGCGGGCGGGATACTGGCATGCCCCTGCGGGCATAAACTTTATAGGCAGGATGAGTTGCCAGGAGAGCGTGAGGAACATAGTGTATGTTGGCACCTACTGGGACGAGGCGTTACAGGTCGCAGTGATACCAGACATATCCGGCCCGGGAAAGAAGGATGCCATTAAAATGCTGGCCAGGATTTGATGTGGGAATTATGATTTGGGTCAGGTTTAATAAGCTGAACGTTCAAATCGTTTTGATCAGTGTTTTAATTGGAGGATCATGAATCTTTCGTAGAGAGCATTCTACATAAACTGATACGCAAACACATCGCTGGCACGACAATGGATTCGGCACTCGAGGCCGCCAGGGAGCTTAACAGTTCCAATATCCCATCATCAATAACCTTCCTTAGCGGGAATGTTTTAGACAAATCCAAGGCCAGGTACAATGCAACAGCGTATTCTGAGCTAGCCAGGCGCATATCAAGATCCGGGATAAAATCCAGCATGCACATACGCCTTGAGCAGCTAGGCTCTGAATTTGACGAAGAACTTGCAGTAGGCAATGCAATGGCTGTAGCTGAATCTGCAGGAAAGTATGGGGTATTCATGTGGATAGACCCCAATAACGCAAGCGTGCACAATGCGCTTAAGCTATCGAAGCTGGAGAGAGTTGGACTTGCCATAAACGTGGCCAGAATAGACGAATACATAAAATCTGGAGCCAGGATAAATTTCCTGAAGATGTCATTCAAGGATTACGACTACGACAGGAAGGAGCTGCAAAGAAGGGTGGCTGAGGTCAGGAAGAGCGTCGACAACATAGTACTTTCCTCTTTTGACAGCAGCATTATGAGATACATAGTAAGGTCCAAGCACACTGGAAGCATAGCGTTTGAGTTAGGCTATGGCGATAGGAAGATAAAGAGAGCGTCCAAGAAAGGAGTGGATGTAAGTGTTCTAGTCCCGTTCGGAAAGGATTGGATCAAGTATGCCATGAACAATGTACCTGAGGGGTACATGAGGTTCGTAGCAGGAAAATTACTCAAGGAAAGGGTGGCTTAATGGCCCATTTGAAAGCTGGATCTACATACAGCAGAAACTCCGATTCCAAGACAGTGTTCGTTACGGGAGGCGCGGGAAGGGTAGGGAGATGCCTTGTGCGCTCCCTTATGGAAAAGGGATACACTGTAAGGACGCTTTCAGAGACAAAGGACTTCATGGGTAGAATGCCTAGCGGAGTCATACCCTATGTTGGTGATATAAATGACAGGAAAATGCTGGATGAGGCATTCGATGGGGTGGACACGGTGTTCCACCTCGCTGCCATAGTGAGCGAACACAGGGCAAGCACCAGGGACATAATGCGTGTAAACGTAAAAGGCACTGCCAACGTAGTCGAAGCCTGTATCTCCAACAAAGTGCCACACCTCATATTCTCCAGCTCAGTAGATGTATACGGAAAGGACAGGGAAGACGTGCTTACAGAAGAGTCGAGGCTTGCACCTACGGACAAGTACGGGCACAGCAAAGCACTTGCGGAGAAGGAAATAGAAAGGCATTCTGGAAAGATAAGATATACGATAATGAGGATATCGGCGATATACGGAAGTGAATTCGCTGCATCATACTTCAAAATGTTCAGGGCAGTGAAGGAGGGCAAGACATACATAATCGGCAATGGTAGCAACCACCTCTCGCTCGTGCACATAGATGACGTAGTTTCCGCTTATATGCTCGCCCTGGAGAGCGGCACAGGCACATCAGGCATATACAACATAAGCGATGGCGTGGCATACACACAGGAGCAGCTTCTGGATCTGATAGCAGACATGCTCAAGGTGGAAAGGCCCACAAGACACATAAGCCAGTTGGTGGTGAAGCTGCTGGCAAAGAGGAGAGACCTTGACAGCGATGAACTGAGGTTCATAATGTCTAACAGGCTAGTGAACATAAGCAAGGCCAAAAAGGAGCTTGGATTCATGCCGAAGGTTGACATAGCCAAGGGCGGCGAGGCGCTGATAAAGGAATTCCTCGCCAAGATGAAATGAATGATGATTGATGTGATCACATGCAGATGAAAGTAGGTAAGACTGAAAAGTACATATACGAGAGGCTCGAAGACAAGGGCGCGCTGATGTTCATGCTGGTAGACCCTGTCGATTACAAAACGCCGGAAATGGCGATAAAGACAGCCAGGGAGGCGGCCGAAGGAGGCGCGGACCTCATCCTGGTGGGGGGTAGCATAGGGGCGCAGGGAGAGTTGCTGGATTACGTTACCAAAGGCATAAAGGATGCAGTTTCTTCCCCAGTAGTCTTGTTTCCGGGGAACATAGCCACCCTTACCAAATATGCCGATGCGTTATACTTCATGTCCCTCTTGAACGCAAGGACGCCTTATTGGATAACCCACGCGCAGATGCTTTCGGCGCCGGTGGTGAAACACCTTGGCATCGAGC
>CAZLPL010000070.1:0-5285 GCA_964561405.1 Microcaldota archaeon | reverse complement strand
CATAGTGCGCAACGAGCCTGTGCCTGAGTCCTCAGTCAAGATAGGGGACGTGCACTACGAGGACATCGGCGGCCTAGAGGACGCGAAGCAGAAGATAAGGGAGATGGTGGAGCTGCCGATAAGGTATCCCGAACTATTCGAGAGGCTTGGCATTGAGCCGCCCAAGGGCGTGCTGCTGTACGGATCCCCGGGAACCGGAAAGACCCTTCTCGCAAAGGCCGTGGCAAACGAGAGCGACGCAAATTTCATATTGATATCAGGACCTGAATTGGTAAGCAAGTTCGTGGGCGAGAGTGAAGAGAAGTTAAGAGAGATATTCAAGTCCGCCAATGAGAAGGCGCCGTCCATAATCTTTATGGACGAGATTGACGCCATAGCTCCAAAAAGGGAGGAGTCCACTAACGAGGTAGAGCGCAGGATGGTATCCCAGCTGCTCACCCTCATGGATGGCATGGCCTCGCGAGGCCAGGTAATAATAGTCGCAGCTACAAACAGGCCGGACGCAATAGACCCCGCACTAAGGAGGCCGGGAAGGTTCGACAGGGAGATAGAGATCGGCGTGCCAAACAGCTCTGCAAGGAAGGTCATACTTCAGATTCACACAAGGAACATGCCGCTTGGCCCAGGAGTCAGCTTGGATGAGCTGGCCAATGTAACGCACGGATACACCGGAGCGGACTTAAGCGCGCTCGTGCGCGAGGCTGCAATGGCCGCCCTCCGCGACGTGCTTCCGCAGATAAAGGACAAGACCACGCTACCAAGGGAACTGCTTGACAATCTAAAGGTCACAAGGGAGAACTTCACCGATGCCATGAAGGGCATAAGGCCCAGCGCATTAAGGGAAGTCTTCGTAGAGCGCCCCAACGTCCACTGGGTGGATGTGGGCGGACTGTCAAATGTCAAGGCAGAGCTCAGGGAGGCTGTGGAGCTTCCTCTCAAGGAGCCCGAGAAGTTCGAGAGGATGGGCATAAGGCCTTCCAAGGGAATACTTCTGGTAGGGCCTCCGGGTGTCGGAAAGACGCTTCTTGCAAAGGCCGTGGCCACTGAGAGGGAGGCAAATCTGATCTCCATAAAGGGACCAGAGATAATAAGCAAGTTCGTTGGCGAGAGCGCCGCAAAGACCCGGGAGATATTCAGAAAGGCAAGGCTCGCGGCTCCATGCATAATATTCATAGATGAGATAGACGCCCTATCCCAGTCGAGGCAGACCATCACCCCGGAATCTGGAGGAGTCGTCTTCCAGGAAGTCCTCTTCACTCTACTTGCGGAGATGGACGGGCTGCAGGAGCTAAAGAACGTGCTCGTGCTCGCCGCCACAAACAGGCCAGAGGACATGGACCCGGCTCTGCTTAGGCCGGGCAGGTTCGACAGGATAGTGGAGATAAGCATGCCTGACTTCGAGACCCGCCTGAGCATCTTCCAGGTGCACACCAAGAAGATGCCCCTAGGAAAGAGCGTGGACCTGGGTATGCTCGCTACCATGACCGAGAACTACACCGGCGCGGAGATAGAGAATCTCTGCAGGGTGGCCGGAATGAATGCGATAAGGCACAACAAGGACGTTATAGAGGAATCGGATTTCAAGCACGCGCTCGAAGAGGTCAAGCCTGCCATACCAAAGGAGGTGGCGGAGAGGATAAGCAGGTTCAAGGACGAGCCGCAGTCCATGTATAGATAACGATAATAGTGATTTTATGAAACTTGTATACTCAGACAGGAAGAGTGGAAAGACAGGAGAAGTGGAAGTGCCTAAGGATGCCGAAGCGGTCCTCATGGGCAAGAAGATAGGCGAAGCGTTCGAAGGAACGGCATTCGGGCTGTCAGGATTCAAGTTCCAGGTAACTGGCATGAGCGACAACTCCGGAAACCCTTCCAGAGTGGAGATAGAGGGCACGGCCAAGGCAACGCCTTTGCTCAGCACAGGCCCTGGCGTGAGGCACCCAAAGAAGGGATTCAGGACCAGGAGGCTAGTAAGGGGAAACACCATAAGCCCTGACACCGCGCAGGTAAATTCCGTTATAACTGAATACGGCTCGAAGCCTCTAGAAGAGCTCTTCAAGCCTAAAGAGAAGAAGGAGTAATCCGTGCCTAAACGAGAACAGATGGTCAGGAAGTACTCGTACCCCGAGGTCGCCGTCGGCGCAATCATAGTAAACAGGAAGGGCGAGATATTCCTGGCCAAGAGCTATAAGTTCCAGGGATTCTACATGATACCTGGAGGCCATGTGGAGCTTGGCGAGACTGTGGCCGATGCAACGTTAAGGGAGTGCTTTGAGGAGACCGGCCTAAAGGTGCGCTTCGGCCACGTGATAGACGTGCAGGAGGCTATAAATCCGGAAGGTTTCCATGAGAAGGGCAGGCACTTCATCTTCATAGACGTGCTGTGCAGGGCCTCGTCATCCAAGGCCAAACTAGACGGCAGGGAGCTGCACGAATACTGCTGGATGAAACCGAAAAAGGCCCTGAAGGTGAGGTTAACTACTTATACCAGAAGGGCTATAAAGGATTTTGCAGAAGGAAAGAGAGGAAGATGGTACAATGCTTAAACAGAGTGAATTCAATATAGGAACGCTTGGTCACGTGGACCACGGCAAGACGACGCTCACATCGGCAATAACGCACCAGTGGACAGACACGCACAGCGAGAGCGTAAAGAGGAGTATGACCATAAAGCTGGGATACGCGGACGCACTGATAAGCAAGTGCGAGCCCAATGGGGAAACCACATATACCACTGCAGACAAGTGCCCTGATGGCGGCAAGCCTGAGCCTTTCAGGAGAATATCCCTTCTTGATGCGCCTGGACACGAGACCCTCATGGCCACTGCAATAGCAGGCTCGAGCATAATCGATGCAGCCCTTTTCGTCATATCTGCAGCAGAGCCGGCGCCAATGCCCCAGACAAGGGAGCACCTCATGATAATAAACGCGCTGAACATAAAGCGCGTTATAGTCGTACAGACCAAGATAGATGTTGTGGGAAGGGAGAAGGCCGTAGCCCACGAGAAGCAGATAAAGGCGTTCCTCAAGGGAAGCGTCATAGAGAACGCGCCAATAATACCTGTCATGGCGAACAGGAACGTGAACGTCGACGCTGTCCTAGAGGAGATAGTAAAGCTCGGCGTTCCTGAAAGGGACACAACATCGGATCCGGTTATGTATGTGGCAAGATCGTTCGATGTGAACAAGCCGGGCAGCAACATAGAGGACCTCAAGGGCGGAGTTATAGGCGGTTCTATAATAAGAGGCAAGCTCAAGGTCGGCGATGAGATAGAGATCAAGCCCGGTATAAACACCGCAAAGGACAAGTCCAAGAGGGAGACTTACGAGCCAATTTACACTACAATAGAGAGCCTCTCAGCAGGCAAGGAGACGCTCGAGGAGGCAATAGCTGGAGGCCTGATAGCGATAGGTACGGATGTAGACCCTTCATTTACCAAAGCAGACGGACTTGTGGGTCAGATCGTGGGCCTTGCAGGAAAGCTTCCGGATCCGATGCAGTCCGTAGAACTGACATACACCTCTCTAGAAAGGAATGACATACCTAAGCAGGGATTCAGGGAGGGCGAGCCGGTACTGCTCGGCGTAGGCACCGGCACTGTGGTCGGTTACGTCAAGAAGTCGAAGAGGGAGAGACTCTCGATAGACCTAAAGCACACCGTGTGCCTAGACCGGCATGCAAAGGTCTCACTCCTAAGGAACTTCTCGCAGAGATGGAGGCTATCTGGCTACGGCATCCTGAAATAATTACTTTACGCCCAGCTTCTCCACGCTCTTCTGCATGAAGTCCGCAAACTTATCTCTGTCCTTCTGCGTCCTGAACTTGCCGAACTTTCTGGAATCTATGTTGAATCCCGCAGCGCGGGGATGCCCCCCTCCTCCAAGCGACGATGCAAGCCCTGATATGTCTGAGCCGGTGCTCCTTATGTGCCCCTTGCCGCTTGCCATATTCACATATATACCTATCCCCTTGCCGCTTGCATCTATCACTGCGCCGCATCCATAGGTCGATTGCACGTGCTTTGAGAATCCAACGGCCACGTCCTTTCTGACATAGAGGTCCTTCACCATTCTGCGCACGCGCTCTTCATTGATCTTCCTGAACCTCTCCGCATCCTGCTCAATGCGTCTGTCCTCGAGCTTTCCAGCCGCGATTATCTTTGCCATGTGTCTTAGCCTTGATGTAAGGTATGTGCGCGAATGGCTTGTGCTATAAGATGTGATGCTAAGCGCGTAGTGCCCTATAAGCCTCTTTATGCTGCTGGACTTAGGGGTCAGGTTGAAGTCCGAATAATGCACTATGGATACAAACTTCTTTGAGAATGGATCATTCAGGTCCAGCTCCCTGCGGGTTATCTCCGTTGCGCAGAAGAGCATGTTCTCTCCCACTATTGCGACTTCGCACAAGGGCACCAGCTCCTCTATCGCCTTGGCATCCCATGGATGGTGGTCGAACCAGTAAGTCTTTCCGCCCCCTAAGGCCACCTTTGCAAGAATCTTCTTGTAAGTGCCTGCCAGTCCCTCGTTGACTCCGAGATCTGCCACGAAGAGCGTCATTCCCTTGCCATAATACTTCTCCAGCCTGCTGTCCACATACTCAAGGCTCTCCTTCGAGTAATCTGCAAAAAACATCCTGTCCTGGCCCAGTGCGTACTTCCTCTTCACGAGCGCTGCGCTTCCGACCCCATCTATATCGCTAGCGTGTGACATGACGAATACGTATCCCATAATAATTACTAAACCGTGGAAATTATATAAAGGAATGCACAATACATTAGCGGTGGAGGAGTATACCGAAGATTAGGTGGTTGAATGTATACGGATTATAAAAGAGCTAGTTGGATCTGCAATTGAGGCGCTGAAGTATGCATATGGCATACCCAAAGGTCGTACAGTGTATTCGTCAGCGGTGCTTAGCAAGACGGGTAAGGTTTATTCGGCTTCCGCTTATGGATCGGATACAGCATCCTTGACATTGCATGGTGAACAGGCAGCATTGGCACATGCAGCAGCACATATGGATGGGGATATAGTTGCCATAGCCACGGTTAGCGATGCAGAGCCAGAGGATGACGTTTTCTGCACGCCTTGTGGCATGTGCAAGCAGCTCATATGGGAAAATTCACTTAGGTCGGAAATTCCTATTGATGTGATAATGGCAAACAAGTCTGGAAAATATGGTGTAAGGAAGATAGATGAGCTGGTGCCATTCCCATGGCCCCCTAGAAAGAACTAGTAGACAGTCCGCTAATTAGGTTTAAATATTAATAGGCCATAATACATAT
>CAZLPL010000069.1:0-5351 GCA_964561405.1 Microcaldota archaeon | reverse complement strand
CAGCTTAACACCGTGAGCGGGAAATCCCACATCATTGATGAGTGGGTTGAAAGCGAACCGCAGAAAAATAGGGTGCCCCTTATACCATCGGAGGCTATGACCTCATATCGTTGTTTAGTTCGGGAAGCCCACACCGCTTGCGGGTGGGAAGATGTCACCGTATTGGCTCGTAGTCGTCCCTGGATTTATGGGAAAGGTGATACTTTACAGCATTTCCAGCATGGTAGAGGAAATATTTTGCCATGCCCCATTTCTTTACCCGCCTCACGCTTGTCTTTGCTATCGCCTGTGGAACAAAGACCACCTTGCCCAGCTTCCTTATCCTGTTAGACAGATCCCAATCATAGTAGGTCTTCATCGATTCGTTGAAACCGCCTATTTTTTGGAAGGCCTGCTTTGACACGGCAAGATTTGAGCTTATAGTTGAAGGCTTTCCTATCGAAATGAAGAACTTAACTAGGTACACAGAAATTATCTTGAACCCGGCGCTTATAGAAGAGGTCGTATTTTCTAAGGGCTCTATTGGCCCCGTGGCTGCTACCACTCCGTCATCATCGAAGGCCTCCTCGTAGGCCTTCAGCAGATTCTTGGTTATAGAAGTATCGGCGTCTATGAAGAGTATTATACCTGCTTTTGCGGCTTTTACCGCTTTGTTGCATGCGGGGGATACACCCCCTTTCTCATCAACCACTACCTTAATTGAGGGATATATCTTCTTTGCTATGACTACGGTCTTATCTGAGCTTTTGCTGTCCGCCAGAAGTACTTCTATGTCGTGATATGGCTGCCGGGCTATGCTCTGCAGTGTCGCACCTATATATTTTTCCTCATTGTATGTGGGTATTACTATACTTATCCTTACCATTTACGCACATCGTATAAGAGCGATATCCCGCATCTCACAGCTATTGCTGATTTCCACGTACTAATGCTTAGATTAGATAGGTATATCTCTGGATTGTAACTATCATTGCTATTCATCTTTTTATACCTTCGGAATGACAACTTCAGCAACGGATGGTTGCTGGCTCGCAAATTGCTTAGAAAAGTAGGTTTTGACCTGTTTCAGCTTCACGCATCAGCACACTATGCTTCTGGGAATATCCACATTTTCTAACAGCAAATTGCCATGGTAAATTCGTAAGATGTGTTGTTGAAGGCATATCCGCAACGGCGGTTACCCTGCCCCTACTATTATTCCTCCCGGATTTTGGCCTGCAGAAGGAGAATATGGCTTTGAGCCTACAGTCACAAAGTAGTAAGGGCCTCCCCTGCAGAATTCTCCGCTTGCGCGTATGCCGAGCAGGTATGTTCCTTGGGCGGCATCTTGCGATGCCTGTATTGTAAGGCGCATTATTGCTGCACTGCCTTTACTCACCGTTTCATTCGCTGGCGTTATTGAGACATTCAGTCCAGGAGTTGTCTGTACCAGCTCCGTCTGATTTATGGTGCTTGAACCTGGAGCAGGGCCGGGGCTGCTCATGCATACTTTTGATCCTGTATAGTTATAGCACTCAGTATAGCCGAAAACTTTGGTAGTGCCAGTAGGTAGGCTTGACCATGTTATAGGAGTATTGCCGCTTATCGTTTCAATTGTGGCGTTTGGATACTCTACTCTCGTTCCGTTAGGGAAATTGAATACCTGGCCGGAATAGGTTGAATTTGACTCGCTGGAATTAGTAGGCGATTTGGCAGGCACTATGAAGATGGACGAGCCTTCCCGTATGGTTCCATTTGAATATTTTGTAATGTTTAGCACGCTCTCCGTTATATTGAGATGCAGGGAAACCGTTACCTGATGATACATTATAAAGTTGTTTGTAACATTCTCCGTTGCTCCGTTTCCGGATATGTTTACCGAGAAAACAAGCGTTCCGCTGCTTCCTGGACTAAGCAAGAAGTCTTGTCTTGGATATGCACTTACATTGTAAAGCCCGAAGCCAGAATAGTTCATCAAGCTTACATGCGTATAGGTTCGATTTGAAAACATTATCGGGCATGCCGTGCTTGCCGGGGCTGAAGGAGGATATATCTGGCTTGTGTTTGATAAGGAACCGTTGTATTGATGATTTGACTGTGGCCCTACAGCATAGTATCCTGAATGCGCGTACCTGCTTATGTATAGGGACATGGCGCCCAAGACAAGTATAAAGCTTATCAGGACAGGCAGGATTCTGGTATAAATGCTTGCTTCCCTTGTATTCCATTTTGCAACCACAGCACCCTTCGCCTTGTAATATTTTAGCCTTTTGAAATAGCTGTTGTCTTCCTCTTCTATGCTGCCTGCTGATTTGAGCTCGTCTAGATGCTGCTTTACAGTTGCCTTTGATAATTTTAGTTCGGAACTAAGTTCAGCTAAAGTCATTTTCTGCTTTTTCAGCAGCTCAATTATCCTTGCTTTAGTCTCAAACGTCTTGCCCATCAAATTCACTTTATCTATGGTGATTTAATGATGCTGTCAAGGTTTATATGGATTTAGGGAGGGTAAGGTTTTTGTTAGGTTTTCCAGCTGCTTATTTATTCCCACTCTATCGTAGAAGGAGGTTTATTGGTTATGTCGTAAACAACCCTCACTACTTCAGGAATTTCGCTTGTGATTCTTGATGATATCATTTCAAGGACAGAGTAGGGTATCTGGGCGAAGTTTGCCGTCATTGCTTCCTTGCTCTCAACAGCCCTTACTGCTATTACATTGCCGTAGGCGCGGCTATCTCCTTTTACCCCGGTGCTTTTAGTGTCAGCCAAGACAGCAAAATACTGCCAGGGCCGGATTCCTGACCCTGCTCTTTCAATTTCTTCTGATACTATGGCTTCTGCTTTTCTTAATACCTTCAGTTTATGCTTGGTTACCTCGCCGATTATCCGTACCGCCAGGCCTGGACCGGGGAAAGGCTGCCTGGAAATCATTTCTTCAGGCAGGCCGAGCTCTCCCGCTATCTTTCTGACCTCGTCTTTGTAAAGATCCTTGAGCGGCTCTATTATGCCTTTAAACTTTACCTTTGGAGGCAGGCCACCCACATTATGGTGCGTCTTTATAACGCTTGACTCTTTGGCCTGTCCTGACTCTATTCTATCAGGGTATATTGTGCCCTGGATCAGGTATTTTGCCCCTCTTTTTTCCGCTTCCCGCTCAAAAACCCTTATGAAGGCTCCGCCTATGATTTTTCTTTTCTTCTCAGGGTCAGACACGCCTTTGAGTTTGCGTATGAATTCATTTCCAGCATCTATTACAACTAAGTTTATCCCCATCTTTTCCCCCATGCTCCTTATTGAATCGGCTTCTTTCTCCCTCATCATTCCAGTGTCTACAAATACTGCAGTAAGTTTATCCCCTATGGCGCGCGAGGCAAGTAGGGCAGCTGTGCTTGAGTCTACGCCTCCGCTTAGCGCTATTATTGCGCTTTCTTCTCCAATCTCTTCTGATATCTGCTTCTGGTAATCAGGTATGGTGCTTTCTGCTTTCCACATGGATCTGCACTTACAAACATTGAAGATGAAATTGTCAAGTATCTTGTCTCCATTCTTTGTATGCACCACTTCTGGATGCCACTGCACCCCGAAAAGCCGCCTTTTCCTGTCCATGAATGCGGCTATCTTGCAATTTGCTGTATCCGCAAGCACGTCTATATTCTTAGGCATCTGTAGAACTACATCGCCATGACTCATCCAGACTTCTTCTTTTTTGCCAAGGCCTAGAAGCACGCCTGCTGCGTTGCGTATGTTTGCATATGAAGTTCCATATTCCTCCTTCTCAGCCCTTGAAACTTTTCCTCCGATGTAGCTTGCCATGAGTTGATGGCCATAGCATATTCCAAGAACCGGCAACCCTGAATCGAGTATTTTCCTATCCATCTTTGGCGCGCCATTTTCATATATGCTCGATGGGCCGCCAGAGAGTATTATGCCCTTTACATCTGATTTCTTTGCTAGCGCATTTAATTTATTAGCAGGCATATTTGACTGGACTATCTCAGAGTAGACCCCTTTTTCCCTTATCCTCCTTGCTATCAGGTGGCAATACTGGCCTCCGAAGTTAAAAACAAGTATCGTATCCATCAATTCACTTGGACTTTATCTCTGCTTTATGTGTCCTTATCCCTATCCTTGCTATCCTTGCCTTGCTCTTCATTTCATTAAGGCTTCCTGCTCCGGCATATCCTATAGATGCGCGTATGCCAGAGTTTAATAGCGTTATTACATCGCTTACTTTTCCCTTGTAAGGAATCACCCCTTCTATGCCCTCGGCCAGCTTTTTGCCGCCCGTGTCAGAGTACCTATCCACTATGGCTCTTCTCTCCCTGGCTCCGTCACTGCCCATGCCGCGGTATCCCTTGTATTTCTTGCCATCTATAATGACAACTTCCCCTGGGCATTCGTCAGTTCCGGCGAAACCGTAGCCAAGCATTGCAGAAGATGCGCCAAGGGCGAAAGTAAGGGCTATGTCCCCGGCCGTCCTTATTCCACCATCTGCTATTATTGGCAGGTCTATGCCCAATTCATCAAGCGCGTCTGCTGCCTGCGCTACTGCAAATGGAGTAGGGGATCCTGCCTTGGTAACATCTGTTGTTATGCATATTGAACCCCCGCCTATGCCTACCCTGAGACCAGCTACCTTTTCAAGCACTTTTACAGAACCCAATACCCCATCCTTTGTGCCCATGCTGCCTATTACTATATCCGCATCTGTTGAGTTTATTATCTCTTTGGTTGCATCGAGGATGCCCTTGGTATGGAAATGCGCCACGTCTATTACAAGTGCGTCTGCATACTTGCCCAGCAGCCTTGCTCTTTCCAGATCGAATGGAGAGATTGCAGCTGCAACTGCAAGCCTCTTGTCCCTTCCGAGGGTCGCGTTCTTGTCCTTTGGCTCTGCTGCCTTTACTGCTTTTACCATATTAAGTTCGTCATCAGCAGAGCTGTTCCTGTGTATTACGCCGATGCCTCCGCTTTCGGCAAGTGCTATTGCCATCTCTGCCTCAGTCACAGTGTCCATAGGTGAAGAAACCAACGGGGTTCTGATAGCTATATTTCTTGAGAAGCGCGATTCGATGTTTATGTCTTTTGGCCTGACCTCTGAAAAACCCGGCAAGAGAAGGAGGTCATCAAAATTGAATGCCAATGGTGCTGTCTCCAATTTTCTGGTAAAAGTGTCCATAATGTTATATGCCATTAATTTTTATAAATCTTGTGTGGAAAGAGCTGCTATCAGATAATAGAAGATCGGGCCAATATGGCATCTGGATCTCCTGGCTTTCGCAGGCAGCGGCAGGGGCTTTTATCCTGTTCCGAATAAAGTTTGTGACATCCTCTCCCAACTAAAGGTTGGGAGCTTCCAGGGTGGCTATGATTGG
>CAZLPL010000068.1:0-5398 GCA_964561405.1 Microcaldota archaeon | reverse complement strand
TTCGCTTTCATCCCGCCTTTAAAATAGGTGGGTTTTCCCGCTATGTATTTATAAGCTTGGGTGGCAGGTTGCCAGCGCAGGCACAGTGTGGAAAGCTGAACAGGCAAGGCTATGTCCAGACGGCAATGTCACAGTAGGCACGTTCTGGAGTCGTATTCCTCGTGATTTTTTCCTTGAACTCTATTTGGAATTAAGCAAATTTGCACTACGTGGTGGGACTGTCATCGAATCCAGATATGCCACAGTCATGGACCCCAGGTATTGCCTTAGAATCTCGTTTGATGCACCTGAAAGAACGAGAGTTCTTAGATCCACCAGGTGCGGTGACTTCAGGTCAGGCATATCAATGGCTGAGGCAAGGACTGCGCTGAGATCAAGACGTCAAGACGAGCAGTGGGTTGGGGAGCGGATATTCGGGCTTGGAGACTATACCAGGCAACCTGTCCACATATCTCTGAATTCAGGCTTGCTGAGCAGGGAAGCTGAAGTTAAGTTATTATTAGAGGGTTTGAAGTACGAGGCCCGTGGCAAAAATACAATGCGCGCAGGTTGAGGTTTGCGCATTAGGACGTGAAGATAGGCGAGAAGTGAATAATGCGTCATGTTTCACTATGTGAGCTGACACTTATCGAGCTTCTTGCTGCTATGATATGGGGCAGCACGTTATCGCACGACTCGGACCTGCACAAAAGGCCCTCTAGCATCTTTTCTACCGCGGATACTGAAGTGCCTGAATTTATCACCCAATAATTGTCCACGAACCCTAAAATGCTGACGCCTGCGGCCCTTTCCATAACCCGCTGCCGCATGCCCGAGGACAGGACGATATGGGCGCCATAATCGCGCCTTATTGCAGCGAGTAGGTTTAGGTATTCTGGAGTGATGCGGTGAGGATTGTGGTAGTCCAGCATTAAGACCCTGCCACCTATCCTTAGATATGGGAATACGTAATCAGGGAGGTAGGAGTCCTGAAACATTTTTTCGGATGGATATAGTTGACATGGCTCGTACACTGCCGCAACACCAATACGGAGTATGGCTTTTTTGAGCAGCGTCTCCGGGCCCTGAGTGTGAGTTTCAGGGGTAACGCGCCTGTGACACACTATCAACGCTGCAATCCCATCTGCAGACTGCCTTGTAAGGCTACCTGCCATGACCAACCCAACACCCAACAATAGAGTAAGGTAGGGGTGCAGTATTTAAAACTTGTCTGGAGATTTCCGCATTAGGCCTTTGCCATCTTTACGATATGACGTATTATATGCCTGGCCGGATCAACCTTTGTGACCTTCTTGAACATGGACCACGAAACGGTTGGATTTGCCTCTAGAACATAGTATCCGTCAGCAGTTTCGGCTATGTCTATGCCTGCAAAGTCAAGGTCGAGAGCCTTGGCGGATTTTATTGCAATCTCCATGAGTTCGGCGTCTGGCCTGGCGGCCTTTGCCGCAGCTCCCTGCGCCACATTGGACTTCCACGAGCTGGACTTTCTGAACTCGGCGCCGATGACTTCATCGCCCACCACAACCACCCGATAGTCCCCATTGTGGCGCTTTTCAAGAAACTTCTGTACATACAAGGGCTTGCTGAAGTTTACGAAGCTGCTGAATACATGCATTGCAACATCAGGATTGTCCACCTTGAAGACACCAAGGCCTGCGGCCATTCTCAAAGGCTTCACCACAGCCTTGCCATAATCCCTGACCGCATGATAACCAGCCAGGGAGTTCTCGCTCGAACGCGTGTCTGGAACGTTTATACCATTACTTGACAGTGCCATGAGCGCGCCGAGCTTATCGCTGGCACGCATCCATGCTAGGATATTGTTGGCAACATAAGTGCCAGACATCTCCATTGACATGACCGACCAGACCTTCTGGCTCATCTGCTCGTAGTCGCGTACGAATCCGATGTGCCTGAGCACTGCGCAATCAAGCTCTATGGGAGACTCCCCAAGTATGCCGTTGACACGGAATGGGTGCACCTTTGCAGCATCTATCCGCACGGAGATGTCAGCTATGTCTATTCGCACAGGATTGAACCCCTGGGACCTTATAGCCTTGTCCAGGTCATTGTACTCATTTATAAAAGGCCTGTCGGACTCTATTATACCTATGTCCATCAGGCAAGCACCTAAAGCAGTTTTAGCGAGGATGTGAAGAAGTCTATCTCGCTCTTCTTCCACGGGCCTATGCCCAGGGTGGTTATCGTGCCAGGGGGCAGCTGCGTGAGCCCTGCGTCATTTATAAGCGCGCAGGGGATCTTCCTGAACTTGAACGCCTCGTACAGTTTCTTTATGACTTTATCGTCTTCAACTTTAAGAACTATCTTCTTCTGGCCTGAAGAGAGCCATGCATCCACAACATCGGCATTGGATCTAGACGCGCTTATGTAGGCCGAGACGGAGGCATGGGCCACCTGGGCAGCCATCTTACCCTTGCCCATGTCCAAATCCGTGCGTACAAGTATTACTTGCTTTATCTCATCCATGTAGACCGCTATATTGACTTGAGCTTTTCCTTTGCCCTGTCCAGCTCCCTCTTGGCTGCCAGCATGTGGTTTGATACTATCTCAAGATTCTCTATCAGCCCTTCGCTGAAGTCAAGAGAGGCATTGTCCTTGGCTATGCGCTTTCCAACCGCCTTGATGTTCTTCTGGTGCACGTCAAGCTCTTTGGATATTTTCTCCAAGAGTTCGTACTCGTTTAGAAGCTCGTTATTCCCGGGCATGATATCATTTAGCATTTGCACCGCTTTGTCTTAAAAAAGTGACTGTACAAGCTATTTATTGGTTGCATTCGGATAGTTAATGGATTGGATGGCGCCGCAGATGGAGGAGCTTGGAAACGCCTTCATAAACAGGCTAATCTCAGAGTATTACAAGGATGCCAAGTACCTGGCCCTGGAAAGGATGTCCGAGCGTGAGTTTGGCGTCGGCAATTATGACATCAAGATAGCGTACAGGCATATGTCATTCAGGTACGAGAACGCGCTAAGATCGTACCTTTCTGCGAATTCAGTGCCTTACGTCTCATGCTCTGCGGCTTACTATAGGTTCCCTGCTGGCAGGCCGATGGATGCGAAGGGATGGCTCGGTTCCGAGCTCGTCTTCGATCTTGACGCAGATGACATGGATCTGGACTGCCAGAAGGTGCATGGAAACAGATGGGTATGCAGGAACTGTTTTACCAAGGTTAGGGAAGAGACGATAAAACTGGTATACGACTTCCTGATCCCGGAATTCGGATTTTATGAGAAGGATATAAGGGTGAACTTCAGCGGCAATAGGGGATACCACGTGCACATAAACAGCGGGAGCGTGCTGCAGCTTGATGCCGCCTCTAGGAGAGAGATAAGCAATTACATAGCAGGCATAGGCATGGAGTTCGGGGAGTTCTTCCCCACTGCAGGCATACGCGGAACCACCCTTGTAGGGCCCAGGCCTTCTGATACAGGATGGAAGGGTAAGATAGCAAGGAACTTTCTATCTAACCTGAATGCGGGAGTAGAATCCATGATGGGCATGGGCATAGACAGGAGCATGGCAACAAAACTGTACCGCAAGAAGGGCCTGATAGAGATGGGGATAAGGAATGGGAACTGGGATATGGTGTACATAAAGAACAAGGCGGACTTCTGGAAGAGAATACTTGACAGGCAGGCCGTGAGCCAGAGCGATAGGATAGACAAGAATGTGACCAACGACCCTACCCACCTGATAAGGCTTCCAAACACCATACATGGAGGCACGGGACTCGTTGCTGCCAGGCTCAGGGAGCCGCGTGCACTGTACAGCTTCGATCCAATGCGCGAGGCAATAGCATTCAGGAAGGGGCATGTCAGGATATCAGCAAAGACGGATTACGAGCTTTACATGGTAGGCCAGAGATACGGGCCGTACGCCGGTGAAATAAACGTACCCACCTACGTTGGGGTTTACTTGTACCTTAAAGGGTATGCAAAGATACTTAGAGAGGTCTAGCTGGGCTAAGGCGCTAGGATAAGTAACTTTATTAAAGGTTGCCAGCAAATATAGAAGGTGCATATTCTACATAGGTGGATTTGTGGGAGCTTACAAGCAGATATCATCAAGTTTCAGAAACGAGTTCAAGTCAAGGGGAGACGTAGTAAAGTCAAGGCTCATGAAGTGGAGGAATGAACCTACTCTTATAAGAGTGGAAAGGCCGACAAATCTTGCCCGCGCGCGCGAACTTGGATACAAGGCAAAGCAGGGAGTAGTAGTCGTACGCATCAAGATAAGGAAAGGTCTTAGGAAGAGGGCGAAGCCGCGAGGAGGAAGGAAGCCTTCCAAGTCGGGAAGATTCTTTGCCCACGAGAAGTCCTTCCAGGCGATGGCGGAGGAAAGAGCTGCAAAGAAGTTCGACAACTGCGAAGTCGTTAATTCTTATTATGTGGGGGAAGACGGATCCTACAAATTCTTCGAGACCATAATGGTAGACAGGAAGCATCCGACGGTAAGGTCTGATAGGTTCTACGGACAGATAGTGAGGAGGAACAACAGGGCCCTACGCGGGCTTACCCACGCAGGACAGGAGCATAGGGATAGCGTAAACAAGAAGTAAGGTGCTTCTTTTGCCAAGGGCAAAACTGACGGTTGAACTCGATAGGCCTGAAGACCATTTTGAGATACTCAAGGGAGAGGGGACCCTGAAACGTTGCATGGTGGACCTGAAAGTAAATGGGAGTGAACTTGTAATAGACATAGACGCGGAAGATGGCAGGGCCCTTGCATCGGCGCTTGGCAGTGTGATAAAGCAGATGCGCATAATAGAGGAGGCTTCTGGAGCATTGGGAAAGGATTGATGGTCCATGTGCCCCATAGGTACTTGTTTTAAACGTTAACAACCATTCCCTTAGTGTGCACATATGAGGATAATAAGGTTCAACCCGGTGAGCAATGCGCTCAAGCTCGTCCCCGATTCGTTCGATGACTTGTATCTTTTGGCAATGATAATCGCAACCGGGGACAGTGTCGAAAGCAAGTCTACGCGCAGGTTCAGGCCAAACGAAGGGGACAAGGGCGAGCAGAAGGACGTAGTAATAAGGCTGTCTGTGGAGAGGACCGAGATTGACAAGAACTCCGGCAGGCTTAGGGCTTCTGGAAAGATAACCATGGGGAGGCCTGAGGAGTACGTGGTTCTGGGCAGCTACCATACGCTCAGCGTGGGTCCCGGAGACATAGTGGACATAGTGAAGGGGGAGTGGAAGGAGTATATCCTAGCAAGGATAAAGCAGGCGGTTGCAGATGCAAAGAAGCCTAGGCTAGGCATAATAGTGTTTGATGATGAGAAGGCCCTTGTGTCATACATAAAGGGATATGGAATAGAGGTCGTTTCTGAACTTTACAGCAGGCTCAGCAAGAGGATGAAGGAGAAGGA
>CAZLPL010000067.1:0-5462 GCA_964561405.1 Microcaldota archaeon | reverse complement strand
GCCGAACCAAGAGGAACTCCACGAATTTATTCGTGGGAGGATGTCAGATCAATCCAAATTCCTATTCGCAATTTCCCGAAATGGTGACAAAGGTTAAAAAGATTAATGCAATAATATAATTGGGATGGGATTATGTCAGTCGAATGGGTCGCACAGACTAATGTGCTAACATGCGCGAACTGTGGAAAGCCTGTAAATGAGGGCCAGAATGTAGTAGGCAAGCTTGATAGCTTCTACCACAAGGAAGGCCAGGACTGCTCAAAATAGGCGCATCAACACGGACCAGTAGACAAGTCTGTTAGCTGGTGCTATGGCCTGGTCACTGCGTTATCTTAGGGAATACTCTTTTTACGTTAAGGTATGTGATCTTCTCTATCTCGTTTTCTGAAAAGTCCAGTGTCTTCAGCCTGTCAAGGAATTCGGAGTATCCATTAAGGCTTGGTATGCCTGACAGGTAATCCCCCGGTTTCTTCGAAGGACTGTACTCCTTCTCCTCCCTAGTGTGCGGTGCATGGTCTGTCTCTATGAAATCTATCTTTCCCTTCTTCAGCAGCCCCAGCATCTCTTCCATCTGTCCCGGATCCCTGAGCGGAGGGTTCACCTTGTACACTACCCCTGCTTCATCCTGCATGTCTTTGGTGGATAGCGTCAGGTGGTGCGGGGTGACTCCGCAGCTTATGTCCATATGCTTCCTGGCTTCATCCACAATATTTACTGACTCAGGCACTGATATGTGACATATGTGAATGTGGGCTCTGACGCCGCACTCAGAAGCGAGCCTGAGCTGGTCCCTGACCGACTCGGCCTCGGCTGCCGGTGGCCTTGCCATGTTCCACGTGTACGGCTTCCTGGGATCCCAATCTTCCGGCTTGAACATGCTCTCCTTCTCGCAATGTAGCATTAGCACACCTTTGTAGCCTGACTCTGCAAGGGCGCTGTACACATCCCTCTGGCTCTGCTCGTCTACAACCCCTAGAGAGCCTACGGACCTTCCTGCAAACATCTTCAGCCCTACAACTTTAGGGTTTGAATCTACCACGTCAACAGCCTTGCGAAGCTGCTCCTGATCCTTAGTTACTCCCATGTATATGTAGTATCCATCATGCACTCCTTCTGCCCGTGCGGTCTCCAGCCTCTTCTCTGCAAGCTCCCTAGATGTTATTGGCGGATCGGTGTTTGGCATGTCAACCACCGCATCCACGCCCTGGCTCAGCGCCGCATCCATAACCGACTTTATCGTGGCTTTGTAGGACCATTTCCAATCGCGGCAATGGACATGCGGGTCTATGTGCTTTCCCATCGAATCATTCCCCTGCATTGGTCTTCACCTCGCCCTGCAACTCCAGCAGAGAACCGTATCCATCTTTCCTGAGCCCTTCGCAAACACCCTTCACAAGCCTGTTGAGAAGCCCAAGCCCATAGAATGCATACGGCGTATAACCCTCAACCATGTCTGCACCTGCCTTGAATGTCTGGTAAGCGTCTTCCCCATCATAAATGCCGCCTGTGGCTACTACAACAGCGTTGGGGAATGCGCTCCTCGCATCTCTGACCGCCCTGAGCCTATACTCCTTAAGGAACCTCCCGCTCCTACCTGCTGATTTGTACCCCCATCTTTGCGAGGGCACGTTCTCTCCAGGGACCATCTTGGTATTCGTGACCACTACTCCGTGTCCGCCTCCCTCTATGAAGCTTCCCACGAAACCTTCGAATTCCTGCCTCCCATCAGCCTCGTAAGGCCACATCTTCACCATCCTGAGCTTTGAAGGCGCCTCGTCTGCTATAAGTCCTGCTGTAGCCCTGAACACTTCCCTAGTCCTAAGAAGCCCCAGTGCTTCGGTGTTTGGCGATGCAGGGTTCCATACAAATCCGTCTACATAAGGGGCCAGGGTCTGCACCAGCCTGCGCATCTCTTCCATCGCTACTTTTATCGCGCCGGTCTCAGAAAGCGGCAACCCGCATATGCTGGCGTACACTGGCGCATAGCCCCCTTTCTTCCTGTAATCTTTTATGTTGAGAAGGAAATTCTCCAACCCCCCACTCGGAAAGCCCATCGCGTTGTATAGGTCAAGGTCCGCATCCGCAGATGCAAGCCGCGGCTTGGCATTCCCTTCCCTGGGGTTTGCCATCACTGTGCCAGGCTCCAGGAATCCGAAGATGCGTGAGAATGGCAGCATTGCATCGCCATCCTTATCTAGACCAGCAGCAGTTCCGAAGGGCATTACCTCCATCCCATTGACCTTCACCATCAGCTCCCTGTGCTTGGGGAAGAGGCCTGAGAGAAGCTTCAGGTAAAAGTCACTACTGCGCAGTGACATTATGACAAGCTCCTGCACTTCCTCTGCATCATTGCCGGCCTTTGCATATAGCAATGGCCTTACCTTCTGCCTGAAGTAGTCAGGATCAAGAATGCCTCTCAGCATCTCCAACTTGTCTACAAGGCCTAGCTCATTATCCATGCCACCACGTATGCAACACGGCCAGCAGGGCAATACGGCACCGCAGCTGACCGTATCTAAATTGTCATTACCCTATTGGCTATCCTGTTTAATAATCCTGTCTCTTCCATGGGTCAAGCTACCCGACCTGTGGATCAAACCTTCGGCATTCTGCTGTCCAAAAACCTGTTCACCGCAACCTTAACTGCATCCGCAATGAAGAAGAAGGCTATGCATAGGAGCGTTATGGCACCTATCAGCTGCAGGCTTATGCCCTGCATGAATATGCCGTAATACGATAGTACCATTCCTGCAATAATGCCTGCCATGGACATCCCGACAACCGCGACGCTGGGCATGGACCTCAAGGCCCACCCCCTGCTCCTGGCGTTAAATATGGTGAATTTGTCGCTGATATCCAGCATGAGGAATGATGCCGTTGCGAACTGTGCTGTCGATATTCCGAACATTCCAAAGCCGACAGGCACAAGCAGCAGCGCCTCGACCAGCAAGAGTATGCCAAGTACCAATGCCGAAGCCAGTATATGCTTCATGCTCCAGAAATCCGGCCTCTGCGAATATCTCACCGTATCCGTAGATATGGATATGTTCGCAAGATCGTTGGTGAATATGAGGAGTATAAGTAGAAATGCTGTTATCGGCACAAAGCCCATGGTGATGAAGATTATCGCTATGAATGATATTATCTGTATGACTTTGGCGACTTTGACCACTGTGTAGGTCATCATCCTCTCGAAGATCCTCCTGCTCTCCTTCACTGCGTCTACTATCACCGCGATGCCGCTCTTGGTAAGTACCATGTCTGCGGCCCCTTTTGCCACGTCAGTGGCATTGGCCACTGCTATGCCTACCTCCGCCTGCTTCAGCGCAGGCGCATCATTGACCCCATCACCAGTCATCCCTATCACGTTCGCCCCTGACTGCAGCGACTTCACTATCATGTACTTGTCCTTTGGGTACACTCCAGCAAAGCCGTCAGCCTCCCTGAGCTGGTTTCCCAGATCCTTGCCACCTATTCCTGAAGCATCAATGCCAACGATTTTGCTTCCCAGCCCCACTTTCCGCGCAATCTGCACGGCAACCGGTATGCTATCACCTGTAATCATCTTAACCGACACTCCCAGGCTGTGCAGCTCTCTTATAAGGCTCTTAGAGTCCCGTCTAGGCCTGTCGTACAGGGCAATCATGCCGCATAGTTTCCATTTGCCTGCTTTCTTTGCCACTGCAAGCACTCTGTATCCCTTCCCAGACAACTCCAGCATCTTCCTGTTTGCAGCCTTCCTGTCTGCACCTCTCAACCCACAGAGCTTGAATATCGCCTCCGCAGCTCCCTTCGAGACTGTATACTCCTTTCCATCATCCTCTATTCTCGCCTCGGTCCGCTTTACGGATGGGTCAAATGGGGTAAAGCTCACCAGATCAGCAGTCTTGACTTTTATTGCTCTGGAGTACTCCAGTATTGCGTTGTCTATCGGATCCCTATCTTCCTCCCTAGATGCCTCTGCGGCGTACCTGACGGTGTCCTGGCTGCTGCAACCAGTTCCCCATACTTCCCCAACTTTTATTCTATTCTCAGTTATGGTGCCAGTCTTGTCCATGCAGAGCAGGTTCATGCTCGCAACCTCTTCAATGGATGACAGCCTGGTTACGAGTATCGACCTGCCTGCAAGCTTTTCAGCACCCAGCGCCATGGAAACGGTGAATGCAGCTGGAAGGGCTATTGGTACTGATGCAATGAACATGACCAGCAGGAATAGGATCAGGGCGCCCAATTGCATGCCGATTGTGTAATACCCGTACAGGAACAGCGCGGCCACGACTATTACGTCTATGGCCATCAGGTACTTCACTATCCTAAGTATCTCCACCCTAAGGTGCGATATCGGGCTGGCTATCTCTACAAGCCTTGCGGTCTTCCCATACTCGGTGCCATAGCCTGTAGCAGACACTTCGCACGTGGCCTCCCCTTTCCTCACCACTGTTGCGCTGAGCAGAGTGTCCCCATCAGATTTCTCCACCGGAAGGGATTCCCCTGTCACGACCGACTGGTCTACTTCCACCCCTTCCCCAGAAAGTATTTCCGCATCGGCAGGTATCATGTCCCCGGCTCTGAGCCTTATCACGTCCCCAGGAACAAGCATCCTTGCAGGCACCGACTTCCAAGTCCCCGAACGCAGAACCCTGGCATTTATGGACAGCCTCTTCTTCAGAAGCTCCAATGCTGTGTCCGCTTTGTACTCTTCAGCAAAACTGACTACGGCGTTGAACACCAAAAGCGCGGCTATTATCAGCATGTTTGCTATGTTGCCTAGCAGATAAGACAGCACCATCACTATCCACAGTATCAGCGGTATGGGGCCCACGAATTTGTAAAGGAACCTAAGCAGCCTACTCTCTTTTTTCGCAACTATCTCGTTGTACCCATACTTTTTCAGCCTTCTTCCCGCCTCGGCATCATCAAGCCCTCCAGGGACGCGGTCCGCAGGGATGCCCCTGCTCCTGCTCGCAACGTTCATCATACCTCCGCAAACATATTATCTACACGTTCGCAGGCTTTTATTGCTATCTAATGCAACGCCCGCAGCAAAGAAAGGACAAGGTGTGGGCCCGATGAGATTTGAACTCATGACCTTTCGATTATCAGTCGAACGCTCTAACCAAGCTGAGCTACGAGCCCGTTCATAATACGGTCTTGTGCAAGGTATAAATTACTAGTGCATGGCTCGCTTCTGCAATTCCTTGTCAATTACTGCTTTGAACTTCTTGAAGTCTGAAAGCATTATGCCGTATTTGGACTTGAACCTGACAACTGCTGACGGATGTATGGTTACCATGTAAACCTTTCCATCGCTGTTCACAACCGACCCATGATTCTTCTCAGACCCTTCCACTCCTAGTAGTGATGCGGCTGCGAGGTTGCCAAGCAATATGATGCCTGCAGGCTCTATCACCTTGATCTGCTCCATAAGGAAGGGAATGCACCCCTTGACTTCGTCCTGGCTC
>CAZLPL010000066.1:3946-5559 GCA_964561405.1 Microcaldota archaeon | reverse complement strand
ACATAACATTTAGGCCAACACCTAAGAAGACAAAGGACATAATTGATGTGGACAACGCAACTGCTGACAAAGGATACGACTCCGAAGAAAATCACAGGTTTGCACATAAGGAGATCGGTGCAAACTCTGTCATATCCTTACGCTGTGGTGTTCCCCTGCGCAGAACAGCAGGTTTCTATAGAAGGAAACTGAGATGCAGTTTTCCTTATGATATCTACCATCAGAGGAGTAAAGTCGAGACAATAAACTCAGTTGAGAAGAGGAAGTTTGGCGATGAATTGAGGAGCAAACTCCTGAGGATGCCAAGGCGGGAAATAAAAGTGGTTTGATGTTGTTTACAACATTCACAGATACATAAACTATTGTTTATCGGTCTTTATAGGATTTCTACAGAGCCATTCCATTCTTTCACTAACAATAATTAACACTTAAAGATATATAATACCTGAGAATACTTGGGACTTCTGTCCGATATTATTAGCGCCATTCACTGTCGAATACCCCTGTTCCCGACATTACTCCAACTACAAATCTCTCTCCCTACATTCAATTCCTATTATCCCTTTGGCTTGGGATACTGGTATCAAAGATGCCAGATGTCTTTCAATGCACTTGCTGTATTGTAGTCATCATCATTCCCCATTCCAAGAGTCCCAATCCCTTCTGCACTACGCACTCCTTTAGAACAATCCTAAATTGCATCAGCCTGAGCCTTGTGCCCATATATTCACATATGATTTTGTGAAGATTCTTCAGGCCAGTGGGTCTACGTTGCGATGTCCTGCCTATGCCTCAACGCACAGATGCAATTCATGTGCCGTGATAAGCCTGGAAAGGGCAAGGATAAATATCACATCGGTACAGGCAAGCTTATATGAGAAAAATTGGACGGGGGACAAAGCAAAAGTCGTATAAACTCGCCGAGCTTCCTCTTTTTCTACGCGCCGCAATTGCAAGAGATCCCGAACTCAAGGCATGCATGAGGCAACTGGCCGATAGTGGCGTAGAAACTATCTGCGTGAGCAGAGCGCTAAGGACTCCTCCAGATGTAATTGAAGCATTGCATGAGCAAGATCCTGACACCCTCATAACACGCGCATTAAGGTCTCCTGATAAGAATGAAGACAAAACCATAACACCCATACGCGCTGCAATAGCCGACTGCCTTCGACTTTCCGTGCCGGAATCTATCCGCATACACCCAGACCAAATGCTCTTGGAAAGGATTAATGGCCAGCTTGGGGAGCAGCGCATGGCCGAGGCAATACGCCGATTCAGCTATGACCTGCCACGAAAAGAGAAGATGCGCCTGGCGATCTTCGGCGCCCTTTCCATTGTGGCAGTATGTTCTGCTACCTTATTGGAGGCATTTGGGTTTAACGGGTGGGGCCTTCTTGTGGCACAGTCCACCGATGATGTCGGCAATACAATCATCTCTGCAATCTCCAGCATGCGAGGGAAAGTCCAGCTGGCAAAGGCCCTGAAGGATTTCTGGCCAGTTGTACCTGTCCTGGCCGCTGCAGCAGTTGCAGACAACATGCTTATCTCACAACTGCTGGAATCCCCAAACACCTTGGTGAAATCCGCAGGCGGGCTGCTATTCGGTCTTGCCG
>CAZLPL010000066.1:0-3936 GCA_964561405.1 Microcaldota archaeon | reverse complement strand
AGCAAATCTCATAAGCCTGATAAAAAGTGCAAGATATAGGAAAAGTCACAAGGAGCTTATACACACAAAGCCACATCCGTTCAACACCTCGCTCTGGTTCGGGGTGGGCCTGTCCATGGTGGTTTCGGAATACGCTGCTACAAAAGGGATACTGATGGGGCACACTTACAGCGGCCTGGCCCAGACCTTGCTGGGAGGGGTAGAAACAATGACCGCTTTCGGCGGCACATACCTTGTACAGTTTGTTTCACGCGTATCCAATCATGTCAGGGACCTGGTAAGCGTCATTGCAGATCGGGCCGGCAGCCGAGCGCCTTAAGCTATTCAGTGGCGTTTATCCGGCATCCAAATTCACGCACTTCGAAATCAAACACTACCTGCTTACGATGGAGGATTGCGATGCGTGAAAAGCCGGGCCCTTCAAGCAGGCATCTGGTCAATCTAAAATCAGAAAGGGTTAAAATAGTTAATATACAGTTTATAAGCGATATTTATGCCTGTGCAGCAGAAACCCAGCAGGGAAAGCGTGGTCGTTGTAGACCCGAAGCTGATAATGGAGAGGATGCTGCACTACAGGGAGAGGCATCACGGCTGGCATGTATTCAGGACGATGTACTGGAGCATATACCTGCTTGTAATATCAACATTCCTTATCTATTATCAGGAGATAGGGTTCACTGTCACGCTCTTCTTCGGGGTAGCCCTTCTGGTCCTGGCCGTCATGCTTGTGCTATACGGCCTGACTGAGGCGCTTCACAACAAGTTCCTTAAGAAGTACGGATAATGTCTGTCCATTGATTTGATGAAATTCAACATACCTAATATCTATACTAGCAAGAACCTGAAGTTCTTCGCAGCCATACCCATAATCATGATGCTGGTTGGCCTATATCTTTCGCAGTACATAGTGCTGGACTCATCACTGAGCGGAGGCGTTAGCATAATACTGCAGAGCACGTCCAACCTATCTGCAGAGCAGATCGCAAGCTCCCTTGGCATTGCGCTTCATGTGCCGAATCCGACAGTGCAGGTAGGGGGCGGGCAGGTGCAGGTCACCATAGCTGCCAATAAGAGCCTCTCAGATGCTGAAAACTACCTAATAGGTATATACCAGTATAATGGCAATTACTCAACCGCACAGGTAAATTATACAAACTATAACATAGCACTCCAGTCAGATCCTTCCAATCAGACTCTGCGTTCGCTCATGACTACCGCCGCAGCCCAGGAGAACGCATCATACGCAGGCATGCAGAAATATCTGAATCTTGAGATATCTGCGCTCTCCCAGTTCAACACAGGCCAGTCCTATAATGCCACATCAGCATCTGCAATCGTCTTAGCAGCCCAGTCCGCATATTCCAATGCCAGCAATACGTACAAGGCACAGGTCATGGAAGCGATAGGGAAGGTTGTGCCTTATACGTCCTACTCATACGAGCAGATAACCGTCCAGCAGTCAAGCTTCTTCCTGCAACAGCTGCAGAACATAATAATATGGGCATTCATACTCATCTCCATAGTTGTATTCTTCATATTCCGCACAGCGGTTCCTTCTTTTGCCGTGGTGTTCGGTGCCGCTAACGATATCATAGTGGCTCTTGGCGCAATGGCGATATTCAGGATACCCCTTGGCATAGCCAGCATCGGTGGTCTACTGATGCTGCTCGGTTATTCTATAGACACGGACGTTCTCACCGCGATACGCATAATAAAGAGGCACGAGGGCACCCTGGAGGAGCGCGCATACGCATCAATGAAGACAGGCCTCACAATGACATCCACTGCCATAGTCTCATTTGCAGTGCTGTTTGCAGTGTCCATCATAGCCTATGTCCCAACATACTACGAGATTTCGGGAGTAGTGCTCTTCGGCCTTATAGGCGACCTCTTCACCACGTGGCTGGGAAATGCGTCAATGATACTTCTTTACATGAAGCATAAAGGAAAGGGATGAATGGACCATGGCGATAATCGATTACCTGAAGGATAGGAAAATTCTTGCATTCCTACTGATACTGCTAATACTTGCAGGGCTTGACTACCGCTACGGTATCCATCTGGGCGTCGAGTTCGCCGGAGGAACCACAATCCCAATAACGCTAGAACACAGCGTAACCCCGTCACAGCTCTCGCAGGTCATATCAATACTGCAGCAGAGGCTATCAACATTCGGCCTCAGGCAGGTCACTGTGGTGGGGATAGGCACCTCCCAGGCCCAGGTCACCATACCAAGCGTCTCGTCCAGCGACATAGCTAGCGCAATAGACATAATACAGAGCCAGGGTGTGTTCGAAGGAATAGTCAATGGAAAGGTTGCGCTCAACGGGTCCTCAATAGAGGGTGCAAGCGTCGGTGCGGCTGCTCCGACCGTATCCGGAGGCAACGTCTCATGGCAGGTAAACTTCTTCGTAACTCCCCAAGGTGCAGCACAGTTCTCAAAGGTCGCTTTCGGGCAGGCAAACAAGCCTCTCTACATGTTCCTTGACAGGCCAACTGCCGCAATAGTCCTGCTTAATTCATCGCTGCTCGGCGCAGGCCTTGGGGCCACGCAGCAGCAGGAGCTCGCCGCCCTACAGGATGCGGCGCAGTTCGGCAACAGGACGATACCCATAGAGATGCTCAATCCTGATGCATCGAACTGGGATGTCCTCTACCACTTCTTCAAGGCAAACAGTGCAAAGTACAGGCAGGTTGTTCTATCCAACAGCACACCGTCTTTCATAACATCAAACCTCACGGAAATGAATTACACCCTGACGTTCAGGAATGAGAACAACATGACTCCTTCAATAATAAATGTGGCTAACAGCTCCATATCGACGCAGTTGCAGGTGGAATCATGGTCTGCCATAGGCCTGCTCTCTTCCCCGCTTCTTAATCCTGGAGTCACAAACGGCACAGCAGGCCAGGGGTACGTCATCTCCGGTTTTGCCCCATCCACATTGCCAACCCTGCAGGACAAGATAAACTATGCGTCCAACCAGACTGCCCTTATACAATCTGTGCTTACAGGAGGCGCGCTCCCTGTGCACGTGATAGTAGGGGTTCCGGTAACAACTCCTCCGACGCTGGGTTCAAGGTTCGAGGACATAAGCGCCGTCGCCCTTCTCATGGCAGTCATAGCCGTGTCAGTGGTCATAATGATCAGGTACAAGAAGGGCTTCCTCATAGTGCCCATACTCCTGACTACCCTTGGTGAGCTGTTCATAATCATGTCCATAATAGGGCTCATAGGTACCATAGACCTCTCAGCCATAGCCGGAATGATAGCAGTCATAGGCACCGGTGTTGACGCGCAGATAATAATCTCTGATGAAGTTCTCTCTGGCACCCACAAGGACACGACCATGAAGCTCAGGCTCGGAAACGCCTTCTACATAGTGTGGGCCGACGCCGTGCTGCTCATAAGCGCAATGCTTCCTCTGTTCTTCTCAACGTCCCTTGTCTCTGTAATAGGCTTCTCAGAGTCCACCATAATTGGCGCGCTCCTCGGAGTCCTGGTAACAAGGCCTTCATACGGTGCGATACTGTCAAGGCACTACTCAAAGTGACTGCTGGTAAGGGTTAAATATCTGGTTCACGAAGTAACATGTTTGATATAGATGGCACCAACTCAGGGAAACATACTGGCACAAAGGACGACCGCTGCAGTCAACGCGTATCTGACCATGTCTCCAGAGAAGGGCCGAACTCAGATGCTTGCGCTCATACGCGACGTAAGGCATGCCGCAGTAACTGTCGGGAATAAACATCCTAAGCATGCATCTCTGTTCAGGTCTTATGCGAATGATCTTTCCCGCCGAATGGCCTCTCTTGACACTCAGCTAGAAACTGTATCACCCATCCCGCCCGTATCATTGACCGAATTTGGAAACCGACTTATAAATACATAGCGGGAAAACCCACTTATTTTAAAGGTGGGATGAAAGCGAA
>CAZLPL010000065.1:0-5573 GCA_964561405.1 Microcaldota archaeon | reverse complement strand
TATCGGCCAGGAACTCGCTGGGAAGGTATACCAAGGCCGGCGAGTTTGAACAGCTCATAGACACGATGATTGAGCGTGCCCTGAAGAGCATGGAGGAGGTATACTTTGCCAAAGGCCTTACTGAATTCAAGAGGTTCAGGGTGTGGGGCAAGAATGCGGAAGAGCTCATAACCAAAGTAGGCATGGAGATAATAAACATAGGCAAGTATGTTGTGCCCGTCATAATAGTCGGGGCATTTATAATCGCTGGCTGGATAATATACGTAACTTAGTTGTATTCATGATCACATACACCGCAGGAGCATGGCTATACGGCACGATAGCGCTGCTTGTTGCACTCTCTTACATGCTTTACCTGAGGCTTCCAAGGTTCACCGGAAAGGAGGCTTTGTTCCTGCTACTGGCAGTAGCGGCTGGATTCGCATTGTTCGCATACGAAGGAGTTGATGCGTATGTAATACTCGGCCTGGAGGTTGGTATCTTCACGTTCAACGGCCTGCTTAACGGAAACTCTGCCAGATGGAGAATCCTCTACGTCCTACTTAGCATGCTGTACATAACTTTCATGCACTGGATAGGGCTTGTGCTCATTGCCCAAGCCATGCTCATAGGAATACTTAGCAGCATAACCAACATAAAGGAGTACAAAACAGGAAAGGATGATAGGGCAGTGGAGGTGAACAGGGATGTGGTGCACCTTACTGCAGGGATAGCTCTCATGGCTATATTCTATTTTTCCGAAGAGGCCGTGGCGATATCTGCCCTGATGGTAATAATCCTCGGAGGCATTGTGCTCATAAGCCTGGGAGAGCTTCACAGGAGGAGAAGGTTTCCGTCAATCATGTTCGGGCTTGAGAGGGCAGGCACATCCCTGGGGCATGGGGCATTGTGGCTCGCCCTCGGAAGCCTTCTTGCAGTATCTTTCCTTGACACAAGCAGGGTGCTTATAGTCTTCTCTGCCATATTCGTTGGGGACCCCATAGCCACGATAGTGGGCATGCACTTCGGCAAGAGGAAACTGCCATACAATGCCCGGAAGAGCACGGCGGGCACTGTTGCGTATTTTGTATCCACATGGCTGGTCTCTTCAGTTTTTGCAGGAGTTTACGGGGCATTCGTAGGGGCGATAGGGGCGGTAGTTGAGAGCATGAAGCTCAAGGTTGACGATAACTTCACAGTTTCTGTAGCCCTTGTTGTCTTCCTCCTCCTGCTAGGATTGTAACCGGTTCAGGCCCCGAAGAACAGGGACGGTACTATGCCGAATACCACAGTGGCAGCTATAAGGAACACACCGGCGATAACGACGCTCCTGTCAAGTGAATTGTAGGGGAGCACCTCATGCGATGAATTCATGAATGAGCGCTCGATCAGCCAGAACATGGCCATCCCTATCATGAAGACGCCTGCCAGAGGCAGAAGCCCTGCCGCGCCGAAGGATGCTGAAGAGCTTATGAATATGAGCAGGTCGGCTATGAATCCAGATGTCAGGGGTATTCCGAGCGCGGCGAATACGCCGCCTATGAATAGGTAAGCTAGGGCTGGGAAGCTTTTCACAACGCCCTTTATCTTGGATATCTCCAGGGTGCCGTAGAGCTCGTCCAGGGTGCCTGCTATAAGGAAGAGGACGGATATGGCCATTCCATGGCTAAGCATCGCATACACGGCTCCATTGTAGCCCAATACGGATATGGTTGCCAGGCCCACGCCCACCACACCCATATCAGTTATGCTGGTGTAGGCTATAAGCCTTTTTACATTGGGCTGCCTTACTGAAACAAAGCCGGAGTATATTGCAGAGAAGAGGAAGATCAGGAAGAAGTAAGGCGCAAAACTGGCGGCGAGAGGGAGCATGAGGAAGATCAGCAGGAACCCATAACCGCCGAACTTGAGAAGTACGCCTGCAAGGATCATGCTTCCTGTGGTTGGGGCCTCGGTGTGCGCATCAGGAAGCCAGGTGTGGAAGGGGAATACCGGCACTTTTATCAGGAAAGACAGTGATAGTAGGATCAGCGCTGCCAGCTGCACGGTGCCGCTTATGGAACTGCGTAAGGCGAGTATGGAATTTATGTTGAATGTATGGATCGCACTGTAAAGGACCATTATGCCTATGAGTAGGAGCAGGCTTGAGATTATTGAGTAGAGTATGAACTTTATGCTTGCATATCTCCTGTTATATCCCCCGTATATGAAGATTATAAAAAATACCATGACCTCCGTTATCTCCCAGAATATGTACAGGAAGGCGAGATTGGCGGATAGGAAGACGCCAAGGGAAGAGCCCTCGGCTATCAGGAATAATGTGCTATATAGCCTGTCCCGGGAGCCTATGAAGTACTTCCCCACCATGGATGCGGCAACAAAGACCACTGAGGTCATGATCAGCAGCAGCATCGAATATGGTGTCACCTGCAGGCTGAAATTAACGCCGAATTCCGGAAGGAATGCGTGGCTGAAAGTGCCCACTGCCTGGCCCGAATAAAAAGAATATGCTGCATATGCAACAAGGATGAATGATATTATTGAGGCGCAGACCGCAATCGGATACGAGTGTTTCCTTCCGAGAAGCATTAGGGGCATAAGTGCAATGAACGGGACGAGCACTATCAACGGAAGAACATAACCCATCATCTACCACCGTAAATAAGCATGAAGTTCATGTATCTGCCCAGTACGCTTGATGGGGATGATGGTTTCACAACGGATATTATCTTGCGCAGGCTAGCCATAGTCACGGGCTTCTCTTCGGAGCCTTTCAGAGTGTTTTCGAGTGCCAGCATTTTTGCCTCCCTGCAGATGTTTGCTATATCTGCCCCAGTATACCCTTCGGTAATTTCAGCGAGGGCACTGAAGTCCATACCTTTCTCGCACGGAGCATTCTTTAGGTTTGCCTCAAATATTCTTTCGCGCTCTTGCTTTTTTGGGGGCGGGACGAAGATGAACTTGTCGATCCTTCCAGGCCTGAGGAATGCTGGCTCCAGCATATCCGGCCTGTTGGTGGATCCGACTATGACTATGTTGTTCGATGCCTTTATGCCGTCTATCTGCTGAAGGAATTCGCTAGTTATATGGGTTGCAATCTCGCTGGAGTCGTTCCTGCTCGGGAGCAGGGCATCTATCTCGTCTATGAATATGACTGAAGGCGCATTCTCCCTCGCCCTATTGAAGGCGTCCTTTATCACATTAAGCGCATTCTCGAATCCGTTCTTCGCAACGTCCGAACCTTGCAGGGTTATGAATGTGACGTCCTCAAGCTCGTTGGCGATGGCCTTCATCAGCATCGTCTTTCCGGTTCCCGGGGGCCCGAATAGGAGGATCCCTTTTATGTTCTTTATATCATATCGCTTTACCAGGGCAGGATGCAGTATTGGCACCTCTACGGCATCATACAGTGCCCTTTTTGCATCATCGAGGCCGATCACATCATCAAGTCGCACGCTGATCGCTGACACCTTTACCATTTCGGGCCTTGTCCTCCTTTCGTAGTCCACCCTGAATGTTTCATAGCGCTCTATGCTTGCAAGAGACGTGGACGGTTTGGTGGTCTTGATCACTTCTGCGATATCGGCCATTGAGATCTGCAGCACTTTGTGCTGTTTTACGGCCTCTTCTGCAACGCGGCGCGCCACCTCGTTGCATACGTTCTTTATGTCAGCACCTGTGTATCTTTGGGACATCTCTGCCAGGGACGTGAATGAGATTTCCTTGCTTATCGGCAGCTTGGTCAGATAGTACTTGAATATTTCCGCCCTTCCGTCCTTGTCAGGAAGAGACATGTATATGATCTTGTCGAAACGCCCAGGCCTCATTATACCCGGATCAAGTATCTGCGGCACGTTAGTTGATCCTACTATGACTATGCCTTCGATCTTCTGGAAGCCATCCATCTCGCTTAGCAGCGTGGAGAGCAGCTGCCTGCTGCTCTCGCTTCCCTGCATCTCCCTGCTGCCTGCAATGCCGTCTATCTCATCGAAGAACAGTATTGCAGGCACATTCTTCTTTACTGTGCTGAATATCTTGGACAGCGTCTGTGAGCTCTCGCCCGGGTATGGCGAGACTATGGACGAGGTCTTTACATAAAAGAACTTCGCGCGCGCCTCGTTGGCAAGTGCGCGCATTATGAGCGTCTTTCCGGTTCCCGGGGGCCCGAAGAGGAGGATCCCCTTTGCGGCCTTTACCTTGTATGCTCCAGAAATCTCGCGGTGCTCTATGGGCGCCAGGATGGCCTCGCGCAGCTCTTTTTTGGTTTCGTCATAGTTGGCGATGTCGTCCAAGGTTTCCTTTGTGCCGCTGGTAAGGTCCTGGAATGCTTCGCCGAACCTGCCTAGGAAGTCTTGCTTCATTACGGAAAGCGCCTTCACCATCTCGATGTTGTTGAACTCTAGGACGAAGAGCATGATTGGGGTCATTATGAAGCTTATTATCAGGTAGAAATCGGGCAGGGTATTGGTGAAGTATGACAGCATGACATAGCTGCCCAGTATTATGACTGAGAAGATGCTTGACTCGGTGCCCTTGAAGCCCGAGCGGGTCTTTATCACATAATTGGTTATGGCAAATACCACTATCAGCCAAACCGCTATCTGAAATAGCGAAAGCTCGAATGCGTAAGTGACTGCGCTTATTGCCATGTCAAATCCGCTGAATAGGCCCCTAGCCACCCCAAAGTTGAGGAAGTTTCCAATGGCCTTTGATGCTGCCGCGGGGAATTCCTGGAGAGTTGGCATCGGTGCGGAAGGCACAAGAAGGCTGGAATAGTTGCTTCCGGAGATGATGGAATGGGAAGCCTGGGCATTGTATATTATCGGAGCGGTGTTCTGTATCCCAGTAAGGCCGGATAGCATGGCAATGAGCAGTATTATCAGTATTGTAGAAACCACTGCACGCTTGAAACCTATGAAGAGGACACCGGTTATGAATGCTGGTATCTCAAAATAGGTTCCCAGAGACGTCAGCGGCATCATCGCCAGGGTGTATATGAAAGTGATGGAACGGTAATGCTTGTGCCCTGCAAAAAGCGAAACGCTCATTAGAACTATCACTATCCATGAAAGCAGCGGCGTCTGGTACATGAACATGGGCAGTGTCTCGAAGAGCAGGGCCATTAGGCCTATTAGTGGCGAGTACAGCGTGATTATGAAAGTTATCAGTATGAGCGGCACCAGTATAGGCGACGGGAAGAATGGGAATGCCAGGGCTGCGCTTATGGAAGCGAAGACCACGGCGAGTGCATCTGGGAAATTCTCCCTTGTGACGAATTCCTTCAGCAGGTCCTTGAACCAGTAGTAGGACATTGGTACATAGGAGTACCTTGCCCTTGCAGGTTTCCTCTGCTTCTGCACATTAAACGAGAGTTTTTCCTCCGAGGCTTTGGAGGCATTTTTATGACTGACTCTATCAGGCATGGTCCACCTTAATATATAAATAGTTGGTATTATTATAATCTTATCGTAATGTTATTTTTATCCCGTTGTAGCTCAATGGCTAGAGCGGTCGGCTGTAGTTTGTTGACTTCGTATGTGAAGTAGATACCGACAGGTTGGGTGTTCGACTCACCCCAACGGGAAACATGTTCA
>CAZLPL010000064.1:0-5623 GCA_964561405.1 Microcaldota archaeon | reverse complement strand
ATGCCAAGAGTTGAAAACAGTCCTGAGATGCCTGAAAAGATGTTATTCAAACCGGCCTGCGGCAGTAGCATCGCGATGAATGCAAGAGTTATTCCACTGTAGAGGATAATATTCTTTGCATATATCGGATTGTGTTTCTCATAACTAATATTATTCATTTCTACACCATTACAAAATATAGACTGGATTACAAAATACAGACCGGATTACTCTGATCTCCCCAATTGATAAATTCTGCTTTAGACCTTTATAAGCATTACCTAGGTTTTAGGCATAGGTTTTTAAATATGCGCCATCGTCGTATGCCCATATTTTGAAGTCGTAATTTTGCACTATGCAAACCCGAAATGTGATCCGATTATGCAGGGCTCAGGCTAACCATCATATTTGAGGCTTGTTGAGTGGCTAGAGGATGATGCAAATGGCATACGCAAAGATATTGGACCCGCAGGCCATGGCAGCGGCATTTGTGGGCATTAGGGATGTAAGCGGGAAGACGCTTAGAGAGGCACTTGGGGGCATATTCGATAATGCCTTGCCTTCTACCATTAAGGTATGTGCCAGGTACATGGGCATTGAACGACAGGCTGCTGCGCGCTGGGAGCATATCCGCTCAGGAACATGAAAGGCGTGAACTTCTGGCAAAAGATACGCTAATGCACGCAAACAGCATAATGCATAAGGCAGATACCCGTGGATTCAGGCCGAAGAATGCGCCTATGATTGCGCTTGACAGACAGGTATCCCAAAATTGCCTCGGCTTTGAATATTATGCGGAAGGGTTGCAGATACGAATATGGCACTGCTGGTGACAGCAGGGATGGGCCAGGGGTAATGCATAAGGCGCTTATCAGGGCAACCATGCGCAGGTAGCATAGTTGAAGCTTGCCTGAATGTGTTGCAAGGATATGGTAATAAATGGGTTTACTGGCATTAATTTTTGGTGCACTGAGGTGAGGAGCCGTGGCAGCAAGACACAGGAGGCTTCAGCCGCAAGGAGGCTAAAACGCGGCAAAGAAGGGGCCCATACCAAAAACCTCGTGGAATTTGGCATAGGGACTGCGCGTGGAGGCGCATCCTATGTAGTGGGTTCGGTCATAAGGGCAGTGGCACTCGTGCTTCTCCTCATAGTTCTTGCGCACATGCTGGTTCCTGCGCAGTTCGGTCTTTACACGCTTGCAGTGGCATTCTACGGGATCATTGAAGTGGTAGGCTATTTCGGCATAGGAACTGCCCTGAGGAAGCGAATACCTGAGGCCAAAAACACCGCTGAGATCAGGTCGGCCATAAGCAGCGGGTATGCATATTCCATAGCAATGGGAGCGATCCTTGCCATTGCAGGTTTTCTTGCCAGCGGATACCTGGCTGCCGAAATATACCATAACCCTGCTGTCACAGACCTGCTGCAGATAGTCTCCATGACCCTGATGGCAGATGTCCTGTTCAATACAGGCACGGCGGCGCTTGTGGGGGCCATGAGAAACGGGCACGCGGCAGTATCCAATGTGGCTTATGCAGTTTCAAACCTCATATTCTCGCCTGTCTTGATCCTTCTCGGCTATGGCGTTCCTGGGGCCCTCGTAGGCATACTGATGGCTTATGCAGTTGGCGCAATAGTATCATTGGCCTATCTTGTAAGGTCTCTGGGCTTCAGGCCGGTGATGCCGAAAAGAAGCACAATGCGCGAGCTTACGCACATATCTGTTCCGGTGCTGGTATCAAACATGTCAAACATAGGCGTTACGAGCTTCGGGATAGTATTCCTTGGGGCTTATGTGAGCAGCGAAATTCTTGGCAACTATGGCGCGGCGTACAAGCTTGGCAGCTTCGCAACCGTAATAATAAGCTCTCTCACATTCGTCCTTCTGCCGGCATTCTCCCATGCGTTCTCGAATAAGAGCCTTTCCAAGAAGATGTCATCAGTCTATAATGGCAGTGTTTACTACACCCTCATCTTCCTGCTTGCGGCAGTGGCATATGCCATATCCGTGTCAGTGCCACTTAGCGGCCTCCTGTTTTCATACGCTTACACATACGCACCGTTCTACTTTGCAATAATAGCCACAGGCATAGCCATAGGCACCGTGGGCACCTACGCAGGCACGCTCATGGTGAGTCATGGCAGCGTAAGGAGATTCATGGCATACCAGGTGTCAGTGGCGCTCATAGAGATTGCTGCCATGGCCCTTCTGGTACCGTGGCTTGGCGCATTGGGGCTGCTTGCATCCTTCTATGTGATAGGCCCGGTGGCATCCGATGCCCTGTATGCGCATGCACTTTCACGCAAGTTCTCATTCTCAGTGAACATAGGGCAGCTTGCCAGGCTGGCGGCGTCAGCAGCCATCCTATGCGCAGTACTTCTCATAATGTCGGCCATATTAAGAGACGGAGTTGAGAGCATTGTCACTAACCTGGCAATAGCAATCGTAGTATATCCGCCGCTGCTGGCGCTATTCGGCGCCATAAGCAGGAAAAACCTTGATTTTGTAAGCAAGACGGGCAGCAGGATCAAGTTCATAGGCTGGCTTGCTAGCGCGTTGGTGGAATACGCTGGCAGGTTCGTAAGCTGATGCCTTCCGCAATGTAATTCCGCACGGCATCTTCGGCCGGGCCTCTTCGCGACATGGCAACCTTACAGTTTCATCACTCATACGAGATTAGTTACTATAAGAAGCTATAAAATATTATATTCGTCCAATATTTTAGGTTTTAATCACCAATTTTATGGAATGCATACTTTATGAACAAGATTTTGACTTTATGAGCAAACTCACCTTTTTGAGCAAAGCCAGGAAGGGAACAAGAGTTAAATATTACTGGCGGCTAGGCAATTCCAGGTATAATGAAATGGCAATGAAACGTGCAGAAAGTATAGAGGCATTGGATAGAAGCGTCAGGGGGCTGAATCCACTGTATGCAAAATTCGAGCCTTTCCTGACTCCGCTGCAGGCATACATACTTATCAGAAGGCATGGTACCCCAAGGAGAATGCTGCAGTATCTGGAAAGGCTTGCAGCATTGAGAAACGAGGCAATAATGGCATATGATAGGACTTTGGGGGATTTGGAAAGTATGGCATGGATAGTTGATGGCCTTAGGGAGTTGGCAGGAAATGGCGAAACTGGTGCAGGAGACATCAGGCGTGCTGCAGAGACTGTTTTTGAAAGCCTTCTTAGGCCGGGGGCCAGCCCGGAAAAGAGCAATAAAGCGAAAGCTATACTAAGGGCAGGAATGGGTGGGAATAACCGAGCCCTAAGTAACACAGAGGCCATATTCTTTGGAGGGCTAATGGACGATGAGAAAGACATGTGCACCTATGTTTTAGAATAGATAGGCAACGATTACTATGGTACAAAAGACGCAGAATGCTAAAAAGGGCCTGACACCTAAGCAGGCCGAGACGTTGGCATGGATTCGGAACCTTACGGATACAAAAATTGGGCTCTTAAGAACGGCTTGGATTGATGGAGGTTTCTCGCTTACAAGTGATAAGAAGACATTAGGCACATTGTTTCCAGACGGGAGTTTTGTACCAGGCAGGGCGCATGCGCTTTCTCATGCCCAAATTATGGGGCTTCCAACAGAGGTAGAAACACAGATTCTTAGAATTATGAGGAGCGGAGCCAGTAGCGCCGGTGGAAACCCGTATGTGGTGCCCATAGACATGTTTAAAAGAACGGATTTAGGGTTTTACGTTGTTGGTATTCGGGACAATAGAAGGTATCTGATGGGAGTGGTGTATCAGGATGGCAGGGTATGGGAGAGCCCGCTCTTTGCCGCTCTTGACAGCGTTAGGGAGGCGAGTCCGGGAAACCTGGGAGGAGGCAATATAGGCCACATGGCTTTGGAAGAACCAGCGCGCCTGGCATTCGAGCAGATCAATGCAGTTTTTGACAATGCATACTTGGAAATGAGAAAAGGTAGGATTAATGTGTATCTTAAATCTGCAGATTACCCCATATGCAGTATTGCAAGAGATGGGCGGATAATGCTTTCTGAACTCTTGTTTGACCATGCCATAAAGTCTTTTCTGGATACAGAATGGGACGATAGGAGGAACGCCAGGATGTGGGATGGGAAGGAGACTGGAGTGACAAAGTATGCAGAAGAGCTGCGCAGGAATGGCGTTACACCAGGAATGCTTAAAGAGATGGTATCCGGCATGCAGGATATCCCCGGACGAAGGAATACAGCCATAGCCAAGCTTAGAAGACTGGATGGAGAACGGGATGCTGGGCGCGATGGTTACGCTCCGGACGCATCTGATTTTGACCCTGCCGAATTTTTGAGGTATGCATCTGACCAGGAGCTTGATGATATTTTAAGGGGGTTGCAACAGCAGGATGAAGATGCAGGTTGATGTTGAATTGCAACCGCTCTTGCAAACTTGAACGAGTATGGCCAGATGCATCAGGGGTTTAAGGCAGGGTAATGGGATGCATATTTATAAGGGCATTGCAGTTCGCTCAAACAGGCTTAAATATGATACAATACCTCATTGGAGTGATTTCATGATAAAGGGGGTTAGACGCAGTTTCGGAATAGGATATTCCGATAGGCTGCGGGCGGGAAAGGCAGTTGAAGCCGCACTTGAGCCCCAAATGGAAGAAGATGAGCGCATGCGCAGGTCGGAGTACGCATCGCGGATCCTTAGGACTGCGGCCCTTCGCACCACCGAGCCCCACTTGAGGTTGGAACTATACGCGCTTGCATATGCTTTCGGAGAAGGCAACGGGGGCTCTGAATTACGTTCGATTATATTCACAGACATGCTTGCCGCGGCACATGAGGCGCAGAGCTTGAGCACCCTGGGAATTAAGCCTGATGTGCGGGAAGAGCTAAGGAAGGCGGCTGAGTGGATAAGCTCTGAAAGGCATAAAAGAGAACTGATAGCCATGAATGTGCGCAGGGACATGCTCTACCCTCTTCGTAGGCTTTTAGGAAAGGCAAAGAATGACTGAGATGCATGGGAATAATACGAAAGAGAAACAGTAACCGGGCAGGTAGAGAAAGGGTGATTTGTGCAAACATTGCAATCGCCGAGAGTAGCGAAAGGGACGCAAGGAGAATGCGCGAACCGGATAGAAGAAGGCTGGAACTTATACGGGTCATGTATCAGCACATGTCAATAGCAGATATGGCAGGCAGGAAAAGCACCCTTGGAGCATATAGCCTTGTCAGGGCACATGAGCTTGCAATCGAGACTAGATCAACTGATTTTGAAGAGACCCTGTCTGCCAGAGTGAGGGCTATGGACCATGCCATTGCCCTCACGATGAAGTACATGGTACGTGATGATGTTGCACTTGGATTTGAGATTGACAGGATGCGTAGGGATGTTGGGAGAGAGTGGAGCCTCCTTGCGCGCAGCAGGAGCTTTAAGAGCGCGAGGAGGGACAGGCACATAAATGGCCGTGCGCAGGTCCTTGCAGACATGGAAAGCGCAAGGCAGGCATATCTGATAGCAGTTGAGACTGGAGAGTTTGAGGATTATGAGAACGCTGCGCAGAGCTTCCTTGGAGTTGCGGCCCTGGAACGCTGCGGCATAAATGAGGCGCACGATTGCATAAGATCTGCAGAGGAGATCGCTAACGAAAGTGGCGTTGACATCTCCAGAGATATA
>CAZLPL010000063.1:0-5626 GCA_964561405.1 Microcaldota archaeon | reverse complement strand
ACGACATTCAGTCGCGGGAGGATGTCACATCAGAGGAATTTTCATTTCTTGATACAATTATCATATGTCACTCCTGCATTTCGGCGCAGAAAGAAAAATTGGCACAGGCTTTCTATTTGCCAAATACCCTGCCATTCTTCAGGTCATCGGTAACTTCATCGATGTCTTTCACCGAGTCCACACCCTTGAAGTATGCGTCGGGGAATCTCGTCCCGGTTATCTTCCTTTCAGATGCCAGCTTGGGGAACGTCTCCGTTTCAATATTTCCCTCTTTAGGCAGTCTTGCGAATATCTCACTTGACAGGAGATAAAGCCCAGAATTCATCCAGTAATCCTTTATCATAGGCTTCTCTTCGAACTTGATTATCTTGTCGCCGTCAAGGTGTGTCACTCCATATTGGCTCCTAAGCTGGACAAGGGCTATGGACGCAATGCTACCATCAAGCTTCATGACCCCTATGTCCATGTTGGTTATGGTATCTCCATTGAGCATGAAGAACTTTTTCTCACCTGACAGCATGCCTTCAGCATTCCTGAGCGCTCCTCCGGTCCCCAATGGCTTCTTCTCAACAGAGTACTCCACGTCTATTCCGAGTTCCTCCTTGACGCTGTCAAAATGCTCGATAATTTTCCCCTTCAGGTGCCCTACAAGCATTATGTAAGAGCGTATTCCGTGGGATATGAGCCATTTTACCTGCCAGTCTACTATCGGCTGCCCAGCTACCTCTATAAGCGGCTTGGGGACCGTCTCCGTAAGCGGCCTAAGCCTATTGCCATGTCCACCTGCAAGTATTATTGCCTTCATATAAACATTGAAGTTGCACAAACAACTAATAAAAACATAGGTGCAATATTACGTATTACGCCATGCTGATTTAATGGACATTGACGAGAAGATACGCCTGATAAAGTCCGAACCTACCGAAGAGATAATAACTGAGGAGAGGTTGAAAAACCTGCTGGAGACAAAGGCGCACCCAAAGCACTATCTCGGCATAGAGATAAGCGGCATGCCCCATATCGGCCATGTAATAGTTGCAGGCAAGAAGATAAACGACCTAGACAAGGCAGGCGTCAAGACCCAGATATATCTGGCAGACTGGCACACCATGGCCAATAACAAGCTCGGAGGCGATTGGGACCGCATAATAAAGGCAGCGAAGTTTTACAAGGAGCTATTCAAGGAGTACTGTCCAAACACCGAGATAATACTTGGTTCGGAGCTGTACCACAACAATGACGATTACTGGAAGATGATAATACAGATGTCACGCCGTGTTACCATGGCAAGGGCGACACGCACGCTTGTAATAATGGGCAGGAGTGAAAAGGATACGCTCCATGTCTCACAATACATATACCCGATAATGCAGGCTGCAGACATAAAGGCGCTGGATGCTGACATACCACATGCCGGAATAGATCAGAGGAAGGTGCACATGCTCGCACTAGAGCTCTTCAGTGACATGAAGCTGGGCGAGATAGTTCCGCTGCATCACCATCTGCTGCCCAGCCTCGCCGAACCTCCAAAGATATCTGGCATCGCAGAGAAGGAGGAGATAGTCGCAGCCATGAAAATGTCGAAGTCAAAGCCCGGATCATCGATACCAATACTGGCTGACGAGGCCGAGATAAAGAATGTGATGAAGAGTGCATGGTGCCCTCCGGGGGCAGTTGACGAGAATCCCGTGCTGGAGCTGTGCAAGTACGCCATCTTCCCTACAAACGCGGAGCTAAAGGTAGAAAGGGTCGCCAAGTACGGCGGGGACCTGGTGTACGAGTCCTACAACCAGCTCTCTAACGACTTCGCCGAGAAGAAGCTGCATCCTATGGACCTGAAGGCCGCCGCGGCATCCGCGCTCTGGAAGATCACGCGGCCCCTGCATGAAAAATTCGCAGGAAGGAAACAGGAAATACATGCGCTTTTCAGCTAACCGGTGCTGCTATTTAAGCGAAAGCTATTTAACAACGTCATAATACTATTATAATTGGCGATTAGTCCATGCCCGAGATATTGTCACAGGATGACGAAGAATTGCTAAAGTTCATCGAGTCCGCAAAGCCAAAAATATACGTAGTGGGTGCAGGGGGCAGCGGTTCTAATACTGCTACAAGGATGTCAGAGCTTAACATAGAAGGGGCAAACATAGTGGCAATGAACACCGATGCCCCGCATCTTGCAAGGACTAAGTCTCACAGGAAGATTCTGCTTGGGAAGAAGATAACCCGCGGCCTGGGCGCAGGAAGTGATCCGAAGGTCGGCGAGGAGTCTGCAGTAGAGTCAAAAGAGGACATAAAACACATACTTGGCGACGCACAGCTCGTATTCGTCACTTGCGGCCTTGGCGGTGGCACCGGGACCGGCTCGGCACCCATAATAGCGCATGAGGCCAAGGGATGCGGCGCATTGACTGTTGGTGTTGTCACACTTCCATTCTCGAGCGAGGGCAGGATAAGGATGAGGAATGCCCTTGAGGGCCTGTCAAGGCTAAAAAGGTCCACTGACACCACGCTTATAATACCTAATGACAAACTGCTTCACGTCGCTCCGGACCTGCCCCTCAACATGGCCTTCAAGATAAGCGACGAGATACTTGCGAATGCAACTAAAGGGATAATAGAGATGGTGACAAAGCCTGGCATGGTCAATCTCGACTTTGCCGACCTCAGGGCCGTGCTGAAGGACTCTGGCTATGCCGTCATAGGTATGGGCGAGGCAAACTCCGTAAACTCTGAGGATAGGGCCACCATAGCCATAGAGAACACCCTAAGGAGCCCGCTCCTCGACGTGAACATCTCAACGGCGAAGAAGGCGCTGGTCAACATAGTGGGCGGTGACGACCTTACATTGAGGGAAGCGGAAGCCATATTCCAGAATGTGTCAAGCAGGATAAGCCCTGATGCACTTCTCAAATGGGGTGCAAGGATAGACACTAAGCTGCAGAAATCTAACCTGAAGGTTATGGTAGTGCTTAGTGGCGTCGAATTCCCAGAATACACTGAAACAGGGATAAAGCAGAAGATAGAAGAAGGCCAGGAAATAGACCTGGACCAGATATTCGAAGATTGACATGAAGATAAAATTAGATCCCATAAAGATCGTAAAGGATTTCTATTCAGATGCGAAGCACGTGTCAAGCGTCAGCTATAAGCCTGACATGGACACGTTCAAGAGAACCCTCAAGGTAGTCCTCATAGGCATAATAATACTGGGAATACTTGGATTCCTAATATCATTTGCCATAAATTCTATCTTCCTGGCCCCTCCATGACTTCTCCTTAAAGCCAGCAAAACCTTACAATTACCTAACTATTTCTCACACTATTTATATGCGCCAGGTCCAAGGACTAGCGTGGTTGCTTGCACAGGCGCTTAAATTCAGGAATGGTACTGCTAGGTCTTGCACTTCTAGCCATTGCCGCAGCGCACTACATATACTTTGCCTGAAACTGCAATGCCTTATTCCTTCACAGAGAATGAGCCTGCAGGAAGATGCTGCATTATGTAATCTATATCGCTAAAGCCCAGCTTCCTGGCAATGAGCTTCGCCGCATCGGACTTCTTCATGTTTCCGGGCTTCAGCAGCATGTAGCTGCGAACGCCTATGGTCATGCACGTGGAGATGGGAACTATGCTTGGCTTCTGGCCCTCCAGTTCCTTGTAAGCGCACAGCTCCAATCCCACTCCCTTGAACCATTCCCGCTCCCCTTCTAGAAGGAAGCTTCCAGTGCCGAGGGAGCCTTTCTCCTTGGACTTTGTCACCTGATCCCTCTTCAAAGAATAAACGTTGACAGAAGACATCCCGTTTTCCCAGGCTTTCGAGAAGCATGCGGCGAATTGTGCAACTTCCTCGCGTATGTTCCTGGGGGCGTCAATGCCATCCTTGAGAACCACCACCGAAGCACCGAATATGTCTGCATGGAAGAAGAGATCCTTGTTCTCAAAATACTTTGAGTTCACGAGTTCGTTCTGGATAGCGCTCCTTCCCCCTATGGCGAGCATGTTGTTGCTGGTGTTGAACCAGTTGAACTTCTCATACCACTTCTTTTCCTCTATCCTCTTTACCTGCCTGACCTGCGCCGGCCTTTTTTCCACAGAGCTACGCTTGGCTTCGAGGTCCTTCACAGCTATGGCGGCCCCTTCGGATTTTCGCTTAAGCTTCTTGGAAAGGCTGAAGTAGTAGTCTGCATTGTCCTGAGCAGATTTGGCGAAGTCTATATCTATATCCATGCTTGCACGCTCATTAATGCTGGACTGCCATCCTTATTCGGTCCGCTCTCAGCATGGCAGGGTAGGGCTATTTGCCCGCCTTCACCTTCTCTATTGCCGCTTTTATAAGCTCACGAGCCTTGCCTGCCGACTCCCAGCCCTCCAGCTTTACCCACTTCCCTGGCTCCGTATTCTTGTAGTACGAATAGAAATGCGATATCAGCTCGCGGGTGTTTTCCGCGAGGTCCTTAACGTCCTTGATTGCGGCGAACGAGGGATCTATCTTCTCCGTAGGCACTGCCATTATCTTGCTATCCACCCCTTCCTCATCTCTCATGAGCAGCACTCCTATGGGCCTTACCGCCACGGTAACTCCAGGCACGAATGCTGCAGAGCTTATAACGAGCACGTCCAGCGGGTCTCCATCCTCTCCAAGGGTTCCTGGAACGAATCCATAGTTGTATGGGAGCACCATCGACGTGTACAGTATCCTATCAACCTTTATCATATCTGTCTTGACATCGTACTCGTACTTTACATTGCTGCCTTTCGGTATCTCTATGAATGCCGTTACCTTTTCCGGGGCATCAGCGCCTGCATCTAATTTCAACATCGATTGCACCTTTTACACTATTTCTATCAAATACTTAATAATTCTTGTTTATTACAAAAAGCCATTTAAATCCTCCCCAGTTTAATAATAGTACTGTATGTCTACGAAATATATCGTGGTCCTCGGTTCACTAATGAGCGGCCTCGGAAAAGGAGTAGTCACAGCCTCCATGCTAAAGATGCTTGATTTTTACGATTACAAGGCACTACCCGTAAAATTCGACGGATATCTGAATTTTGACTGTGGCACAATGAACCCCTACCAGCATGGCGAGGTCTTTGTCCTAGACGATCGCAGCGAAGTCGATATGGACTTTGGCATCTACGAACGTTTCCTCAACAAGAGCCTTACCGGGGACTTATCGCTCACAGGGGGAAAGCTATTCGGTTCAGTGATAGCCACGGAGAGGGAAGGCGGGTATCTGGGCGAGACAGTGCAGATCATACCCCATCTGACCAATGAGATAATAAGCCGCGTGGAGAAGATAGCCAAGTCCAAGAAGCCTGACGTGCTCATAATAGAGACAGGGGGCACTGTCGGCGACATAGAGAACAGCTATTTCATAGAGGCGATGAGGCAGCTCTCCCTTAAGCACGATGTCGTATTCATAAACTTAACATACCTCCCTATCCTGGATGTTGTCGGGGAGCAGAAGACAAAGCCTGCGCAGATAGGGTTCAGGCTGCTCCTGGAGGATGGGATAAGGCCCAATTTCATAATATGCAGGTCCAGCTCCAAACTTCTTGAGAGCACCAAGGAGAAGCTCGCACTTTTTGCAAATATAAGCAAGGACAGGATAATAG
>CAZLPL010000062.1:0-5759 GCA_964561405.1 Microcaldota archaeon | reverse complement strand
AAGCGAAGTGCCCATAGATGTGATAAAGAAAATATGCGGACCGCTGCTCTCCAAATTTAATGTAAACATAACCATACCGGGCCTGCTTTTCATAGATACTCCTGGCCACGAGGCATTTACCAACCTTCGCCAGCGCGGAGGCTCCGTAGCGGACCTTGCGATAGTTGTGGTTGATGTATCAAAGAACTTCGAGCCGCAGACATATGAGTCTCTTGAAATACTGAAAGACTACAAGACACCTTTCATACTCGCAGCCAACAAGATAGACCTAATCACAGGCTGGCGCCAGAACCCCACGCAGTCTTTCCTCGAGACGCTGGAAAAGCAGCAGCAAAGCGTCTCTGCCGATCTGGAGGGGCGCATATACGATCTGGTAGGAAAGCTCAGCGAGCTTGGATTCAATGCCGAAAGGTTCGACAGGGTAAAAGATTTTACCAAGGAAGTGCTGATAGTTCCGCTAAGCGCCAAGACCGGCGAAGGGGTAGCAGAGCTATTGCTCTATGCGACAGGCCTTTCGCAGCGTTTTCTTGAAGCAAGGCTCAAGACCAATGCAGACGGGCCTGCCAAAGGCAGCATTATAGAAAAAAAGGAGGAAAAGGGCCTCGGCTCAACAATAGACGTTATACTTTACGATGGCACGCTTAGCGTTAACGAGACAATAGCTTTTGCCACTATCTCAGGAATAGGCATGGCAAAAGTGCGCGCCCTTCTCAAGCCAAAGCCGCTTCAGGAGATGAGGGAATCGACAAGCAAGTTCTTTTATATAGACAAGGTAAGCGCTGCATCAGGGGTGAAGATAAGCGCCAACGGGCTGGAGGACGCACTGCCGGGCTCAATGATAATATCAACAAAAGCGCCGGAATACGAGCGTGAGATACAGTCAGAGATATCCGAGGTATTCAACGTTGAAAAATCAGGGATATTGCTTAAGGCAGATACGATAGGGGGCATAGAGGCAATATCAAAGCTGCTTAAAGATGCAGGCGTGAGCATAAGCAAAAAGGGAATAGGGAACGTGACAAAACGCGATGTTCTTGATGCATTCTCCATGAGAGCCACGGATCCGTTCAGCTCGGTCATACTCGCATTTAACACAAAGATAGAAGACGATGCGAAGAATGAGGCATACACTACGGGAATCAACATAATCAGCGGCAATATAATATACAAACTGATAGACGACTACAAAGAGTGGCTTGCAAGCCAGAAGAAGGACGAGAGCGAGGCCATAAACCGCGCCCTTATATTTCCAGGAAGAATAAAAGTGCTGCCGAATTCCTGCTTCCGCGCCTCCCACCCTGCTGTCTTCGGTATAGAGATTGAATCAGGAAGGCTCCGCCCCGCATGGTCGCTAATGAATGAAGAAGGGGAGGTAATAGGCGCTGTAAAAGAGATACAGGACAACGGCATCAGCCTAAAAGAAGCCAAGAGCGGCGCAAATGTTGCGATCTCGATGGAAGGCGTGACTTTCGGCAGGCAGATAAAGGAGAATGAAACCCTTTACGTCTTCATCAATGATGAGAACGAAAGGGCGCTTAGGTACAAATTTACGGACCTGCTTGACAATGAAGAGAAAGCGCTGCTCGAGAAGACTGCTGCGATCAAGGCAAAAGCGAGGAAGCCAAAAAGCGTATAAAATCTATCTTGCCACGGACGAGGCAGACGCGCTTTGGGAGCTATCCGTAAACACCTGCACAGTATAAGTCTGATTGCTTAGCATGTAAACCTCCTTCTGGCCGCCATCAACCCAGAGAGTTCCATTATATACAAGCTCAGCCTCCTGTCCTGGCATAAGTTTCAGGCCTTCGCCCGAAGCTACCTGGCCGTATGTATATGGCACCTCAAGGCTGCCGTTCCGCTCTACAATGAAGCTTATCTGATCCCCATAATTTCTAGAAAAATTGAGTATTCCTGACAGATCGGGAGCGGTAGAATTGGATGCAACCGAAACCGAGATATTGGCTATCCTGCTCGAATGCCCATCTGTACTTTTAATGGGAGTAGCGGTAATATTATACACTGCTGAAGCATTGGCACTTGAAACCACAAGGCCATTTGCTGTGCCTGATGTACCTGATTTCAAATGCGCGGCAGACGCATTGCTTACATTCAACAGTATTGCATCTGCAGCGGAAGTTGCCGGAAGTCCTGCATTGGCGATCCTCTCAAGCTTTTGCAATATGGCCTTATACGGTTTTTCGTCCATCTCTCCACTTATTGTAATCCTCTTTACATAGACTTCAGAGCTGCCATTGTTTCTCACTAATATGCTTAGATTTGAAAGCCCCTCCCCTGAAGTGTAAACCGAAAAGTTAAGTATATACACCGTATTATTTACTTTCAGATTCACTCCATGCGGCAATGGCCTTACGCTTCCAACTTCCACTGGCGAGCCGGTTTGCGGACTTGAAATGTAGCTTATCTTATTTAGTGCCACTGCAGTAAGTTGCGGTATGAATACAAACGTTGTGTTTGCTCCATAAAGCTCCAGCACCTGGGGATGCAGGTCCAGCAAAGCTCCGTAGCTGCCGTTTACACTTGCATTGAGTGTAGCATTTATAGTCCGGGAAGATGCCATAACGCCGTAAGTGCCATTGTTTATGCCTATGCTTATGTTCCTTACAAACAATTCCACTGCCATTATCTTTTCAGTTCTGGAGATATTAATTATCGCAACGGTCTTAGAGCTGTTAGTAAGGTTCAGCAAATTCACACTTCCATTCACACCAAAACTTTCCATATCCGTGGATCCATTGACAGTGGATCTGACAAGTAATCCTACCCCGGAATAATTGAGCAGTAAAGAGTCAGTACCCTGCGGCACAACTGGCGGGTCAGTCAGCTGAACATAGAATTTGCCGTATCCGGATGGTTGCGCAGAATAATTGTACGATCCCGCGCTTTGGTTTCCCAAGCTGCTACCATTGTGGCCTGAGCCTAAAATAGCGATATAGCCGACACCGCTTATTATCGCGATGCTTGCTATAAGAATGGCTAAATAATATCTCGCACGGTTCTGTATGGCCCTGGACTTGTTCTCGTCTCCATAGCCAAGCGGGTCAAATGCGTCTACTGGCCTATAATATTTCCATTTCCTGTTGTATTCCGTCTCCACTTCCCGTATAGCATTTACCGCAAGAAGCTCCTTCAAATGCTGGCTAACGGTTGAGGGCGCCAGATTCAATCTCTCAGATATGTCTGTCAGGGTCATCTGCCTTTCCCTAAGCATGTCTAATATCTTCCTCTTTGTCTGGCCATTTTTTGTCATCAATATCTACCAAATTCGCTGTAGCAGATCTGCATAAGCCCGGCCTTCCATTGTCGGGACGCCATCCAATCCGTAAACATATAACATGAAGAATTGGCAGAAATGATTTATAAACGCTGTCCTTTTATTTCGGTTTTGTTTCGGTTTTTAGATTTTCATGGCCTGGAAGACGATTATAAAACCGGCAATCATAATAAATATAAAAGCCCAGGTAGTACTGCTATTATGGACTCTGAAAGTAAAGTAAAGGATCAGATATTCAAGGCTTACGACATACGCGGCATATACCGGAGAGACATCCTGGAGGAGACGGCATATCTCATAGGGAACGCCCTTGGCAATCTCATAGGGCCAGGTAAAAAACTGGCATTGGCAGGCGACGTAAGGGTCAGTACCGCGGCTCTCAAGAAAGAGATGGAAGCAGGAATTGCCGAATCAGGCGCAAATGTATACGATCTTGGCATGGTTCCCACACCTGTCATAGATTTTTGCCTTACCGAATTCAATTTCGATGGGGGAGCCATAGTAACCGCTAGCCACAATCCCAAGGAATGGAACGGCTTCAAGCTCTACTCAGGAGACGCTCATGTGATGGGGATGGGCACGGGCCTTGAGAAAGTCAAGGAACTCGCGCAAAAAGGCGCAAAGAAATACAAGGATAAAGGTTCGGTTAAAGCTTTCGCAGGCGAGACAATAAGGAGCTATACTGCATTCATAGTCTCCAAAGCCGGAGATCTAAGGGGATTGAGCATAGGGATAGATCCTGGCAATGGCTCGTATTCCGGCCTGGCAAAGGACATATTGAAAAAATCAGGAGCTGAAATCACAAGCATAAATGACTTCCCTGATGGAAATTTCCCTGGAAGAACTCCGGAGCCAAAGCCCGAGTCGATATCCGAACTTAAAAACCTTGTCGTGGAGAAAGGGCTGGATTTTGGGATCGCGTTCGATGCCGATGGCGACAGGGGCATCTTCGTAGATGATAAGGGAAAGGTTCTGAGGGGCGATATGGCATTAGCGCTTATGGTAAAGAACTGGGTAAAGAAGGGCGATGGCGTCGTGTACGAAGTAAGCTGCTCTGATGCTGTGCAGGAGGCAATAAACGAGAAAGGCGCAAAAGGGTTCATAAGCCCTGTGGGAAGGGCATTCATTCCAGAAAAGATGATAAAGGAAAAAGCGGTGCTGGGAGGGGAGATATCCGGCCACATGTATTTTTCAGAAGCAAGGAATGCGGATGATCCGCTCTTTGCCGCAACAAGAGTGGCGCATATAATGGCGGACCGCAGAAAGAAGCTTTCAGAGCTTGTTGCAGAATTGCCAGACTATGAATCATTTGCCAGGGAGATACCTGCAGAAGATAGCATAAAATTCAAGATTGTAGAGCATCTAAAGCAGGATCTAGCCAGTTCCGGTTTTAAAATATCCGTGCTGGACGGAGTGAAAGCGCGCATTGGCTCGGGCTGGTTCCTCATAAGGGCATCCAATACGTCTCCAAACCTGCGCCTCATAGCAGAAGCAAAATCAAAAGGCGATCTCGACAGCCTGGTTAAGGTTGCTACTGAGAAGCTTGACAGGGCCACTGAAGCCGTAAAGGCGCAATGATTACTCCAGAAGCAATAAAAAAGAGGGCAGGTGTAGCAACACCTGCCCGTTAGGCTTAGTGTCTTAGGTGTGGAGGTTTACCCTAAGCGTAATGCTGTGCTTATTCTTACAATTATCCCTTCCAATAGCGCCTGTATTTGGGTCATTATTCCGGTATCAGAGCCCTGAGAGGTTCCTGCCTGGACGCTTGCGCTTGCATTAACTGCCTGGCTTTCAGAGCCTTCAATTGAACCGTTTGTCTGCTGCGAAGAGTAGATATTGGAATCAGAGGCCGCATCTGCTGTGGCAAGTGCGCCAACGCTTCCGCCGTTTCCTTCATTGCCATTTCCAGATATGCCCGCAATAGCGTTTGCCATTGTATCTGTAGCTACATTTGCAGCGGAAGAGACTTTGGCAGCCGTGTCTACGATGATGTCTGAGCTTGCATTCAAGCCTGCGCCTGCGCTGGCATTTGCAGCAGCATTCTGGCTAAAGATACCCTGTGCGGAAGCAGAAGTGCCTGTACCTGACTGCTGCGTCGCATTTATGCTGACGCCCAGATTGCTGCTTATGCCAAGCGAGGTTGCCATAGCAGCCGAAAGCAGCGCAGCTGACATAACCGCCATTGCTGCCATCACAAATCCTATTCTTCCAATATTGGTCATATTCTCACCAACAGATGAAGTTTGCCGCCCAATTTATAAATAAGCTGTGAATTTTTTCGGTTTTGTTTCGGTTTTTAGAGAATAACAATTTACCTGGATAAATGAAGCCAACAATACTGCTTATTTATGCTTTTGCAAAATCGAAAGCAATAAATACGCTTCCACAAGCAGGCATTGCTATTTATAAACCAAATACCATGGGGCTTAGTGGTGTAAAAATGTCCAAAAAATTTGCATGTAAAGAC
>CAZLPL010000061.1:0-5867 GCA_964561405.1 Microcaldota archaeon | reverse complement strand
GAGGGACGCCCGAGCTGTCTGGGGTTCATAAGGGGCGTAGCCCCTTATCTCAAAATTAAATATGAGAAAACTCAGGAACAAAATGTGGTTAAATGGCTTTTAGAAGGAGGTTAGAAAGTCAACACGGATTTTACAAGGCTTATAAGATTGCTAGTAATGCTGCCGGAGCTATCCTTTGTGACGCCAGGGATGCGATTCTGGATGGCGAATATTCAAAAGCCCGAACATTATTACTAGATGTCGCATTGAATAGCATCCCCACAGATGTGTATGAAAGGGCCAGATATGTTTTGCCCCTATCAGGATGACCATTGGGTGGGGTGCTTTGGGCTGGAATCCGAAGACTGTGCAAAAAGAGGTGGCATCTCTTCAAGCCATTATAAGGAGTTGCGAGGAATAGCACCTCTTGCCAGGCTAAATCCTTAATAGGTAATGGGTGCTACAGTTGTTATAAAATTAGGCAGCGAATTTATTTGGCAATACCCTGTCTCATCAACCTATAAATATAAGATCCCTTAAAATAAGATCATGGCACTAAAACGCGCACCGCATGCAGCCACCGCGGTCGAATCAAGGCTTGTGGCATGTGCAACCGATATAATAAGCGGGTCTGCAAAGGCGGGAAACCTTGTGCCACTGGTGCAGAAGGGAAGTTTTGGCAGGCAGCGTGCCTCTCCGGCGATTTTTATCACAACCGAGATCGTGAACGAGAGGCAGAGGGCTATGGTGGTGCCTCTTGCCGGAAGGGATGCTGGCAAGGTCTTGTCAGTCGCGCTCAACGAGGAGGAGTCCCTCAGGGTCTCAAGGGACGGATCGGACATACTTGCTAGGGCAGCCGAGTTTCGCAGCCTAATCGCTTCCACAGCAAAATCGATAGTAAGCAGACTCGGGGATGGCCAGAGCACATACGCCACCCGGGATGACATAAGCATGGGCAGGGCCGTCCCTGGCAGCATAATCGCGATAAATAAGGGAACCTCAAGGGAACCGCGTTTCGAGGTAGCAGCATATCTGCACAAAGGGGACCTAAGGGGGCCGCGCAATGAATTGGTAAGCAACAACCTGGTGTATGTGCTGCAACTCTCCGGCCCAGAGGCCGGCGCGGTGCTGACCCCGCTTCCACGATCAATATCAAACAGGCCTGAAGAGAGGATTCTTGACAAGCTGCACAGGATAATAACGCAGTGAGGGCCGCCGGGATTCAGCCTTCCTTCCTCAGTGCATGCCTTATTCCGTGGAGCATTCCCATCGCCTTCTCGATTTCCGCCCTATCCTCGGCGCTCAGATCCTTGTCAACCTTTAACAGGCTCTCCTCTATCGCGTCAAGGAAGCCAAGCCACCTCTCGGCATCGTCCCGTACCAGCCTTATGAATGCCTTGTCAGTAAGCAGAAGGTCCAGGGTCTTGAGCAGCGCCTTATTCTCATCTATGTTCTCATTGTTTCCGAGCCTTTCGGTTATGCTGTCCCTTAGCTCGTTTATGGTATCTGTGTTGACCTCCTCGTTCTTCTCGACCATCCTTGACGCATCAGAAGAGAACCTCCTTATGGAATTGTGGAGCTTTGAGAAGAGCTGGCCTATGCGCAGCCTGCCTATGCCCTCTGTTATTGATACCATGTTACCTGATACAGCATTTTCTATAAATGTATTTAAATTGGAATGGGGTGCGCACTGATTAAATACTTTGGAAGCGTATTGTCAAAGCATGGGGATGTGGGGGCGTAGATCCTAGAAAAATGTGCAGGAAGCACCTTTTTTGGGGCATAGCGAGCTGCATCTTGCAGTGTTTTTGTTGAGGAATGGCGTTAGCCCGAAGGGCTTCGTAGAGAAGGGCCTTATGGATATCTCCCTAATTTTGAAAAGGCACGATGACCTTGCAAAAGAGATGTCAAAGCGCGGGTATAGGCGCCTGTCTGGTTTGAGCATAAGCAAATGGGGCTTGGTCAGCTGGCTCAAGGCAAATCCGTACGCCCCATGCATATCGGTGTCGGCAAATTTGAAAGAGCTCAGGAGGCGGTGCAGGGAATGCCGCGTATGATGGTGATTGGACGGACATATTATTGGTCGGCGGGTCGGGGTTTATCGAAAGGAACCTTTACGCAAGCCTAAATGTCAGCCATAAAGTGGCATAATGTCAAGGCACATGCCTGCATGGATAAGCAGGTACCGGTGGATCGAGGGTGACATAACCAAAAAGGATTCCCTGACCAAAGCAGATATTGCGGATTTCGATGTTGTTGTGGACCTGGTTGCAGTGATAGGCCAGAAGGAGCAGCTGCACAGGGATGTCAATGTGCTTGGCACAAGCAACCTCATAGAGAAGCTCAAGCCGGATTAGCTCCAGGGCCGCGCCTTTCAGCTAAGATACCTTGCCCACCACTTCTCCATTCCCATTGCGTCTCTGACTACTGCGTCGGCCACTCCATACTGGCTTCCATTGTAACTTCTGGCAAGTAATTCGGTGCTGCCGTTTATGTCAATAGGTTCGGTCTGCCTTCCTGTGCTTCCTATGAAAATAGGGCTTACCCTTACCACTGCGGATGCCTCCCCTTCAAGCCCGGATCCGTCTTTCACGTACACCGTGACTATGTCAGGCGAGCCTGAAATTGTTGAAGCATTGCCTACAAAATCAAGGACACTGGAGTTTTCTCCTACAGGCTTTCCATTTATGGACCACGAGTAGGCGTAATGGGAGTCTCCTCCTGACACATTGGCAGTTATTGTCTCATTTCTATCTGCCATTATGATTTTATACGGCACATCGAGCTTCACTGCAAATTCTCCTGGAGGGGGCAGAACCACCATGCTCACGCTGTCCTTCACGTGCTCCTTTCCGTTCGATGTAGATGCCTCAAGTGTTACCGTGTACTCCCCTGCATGGCTGAACACAAACGTGTTTCCAACCCTTGTGAAGTTCGCGTCAGGTTTCACCGTGTATGTGTAGTTGGTGTACTTGTCGCCGCTCTTCGTGGTCCTGTTTGTGAATGTGACCGGCTGTCCCGTGAATACAACAGTGCTTTCAGGCGTCAGTGTGAGGTTCTCAATCACCACTGCCCTTGATGCTGACGTATTGTACGACCGCGTGTACCTTCCAGTCATGTTCTTTGCATCCGACCCTAGCAGAACGGTTGTGCTGTTGACCCTTATCTTGAAGAAGAGCGCACCCCTGGTCTTAAAGCCTATCGGCGATTTTGCATTGTTCTTGTACCTGCAAACTATCGTGTGCTGCCCATAAGAGAAGTTGTAGCACTGCCCCGCGTCAATGAAGTTGCCGGTATTGTTGTATGATACGAACAGCGTTCCAGAGTATGTCCTCAGGAGACTGACAGGGTCTACTATGGGCATAACTATAGTGCTGACGTTTATCGCCCAGTATTCATCTATGGTCCTTGGGGCGTGTATGTTCCCGCCTGTCTGGTTACTATATACTGCTATTGCCGCATTTGCAGCAACAGTGTTCCCCGAACCATCCGTCACCTGCACTGCTATCGCATCTGGCGAATTTGCAAGCGTAGTCGCGTTTGCGTAGAATTCCAATGTCGATGCATTTGTACCAACCTTGTTGCCGTTGACCATCCACAAATACGTGTACGGGGCAACCCCTCCGCTTACTGACGCTCTGAGCGTCTCGCTAAGGCCGTTGTAAATGACGTTTTCCGGCACCACCATCGTGACTCCATAGTTTACAAAAGGCGGCATTATGTGCATCTTAACGCTGTCCTTCACGTGCTCCTTTCCGTTCGATGTAGATGCCTCAAGTGTTACCGTGTACTCCCCTGCATGGCTGAACACAAACGTGTTTCCAACCCTTGTGAAGTTCGCGTCAGGTTTCACCGTGTATGTGTAGTTGGTGTACTTGTCGCCGCTCTTCGTGGTCCTGTTTGTGAATGTGACCGGCTGTCCCGTGAATACAACAGTGCTTTCAGGCGTCAGTGTGAGGTTCTCAATCACCACTGCCCTTGATGCTGACGTATTGTACGACCGCGTGTACCTTCCAGTCATGTTCTTTGCATCCGACCCTAGCAGAACGGTTGTGCTGTTGACCCTTATCTTGAAGAAGAGCGCACCCCTGGTCTTAAAGCCTATCGGCGATTTTGCATTGTTCTTGTACCTGCAAACTATCGTGTGCTGCCCATAAGAGAAGTTGTAGCACTGCCCCGCGTCAATGAAGTTGCCGGTATTGTTGTATGATACGAACAGCGTTCCAGAGTATGTCCTCAGGAGACTGACAGGGTCTACTATGGGCATAACTATAGTGCTGACGTTTATCGCGGAATATATGTCTATAAACCTCGGCGCGGTTATCGTCTCCCTAATCGGATATACGGCGCCGTTGATTGATGTGCCATTTCCTTCTGTCAGCATTATGGGCTGCGCCACTCCAATTCCCGATGAAGATCCCATCAAAACTGATGAAGGATGTACGCTTCCTGCCGCTAACTCCGCCATCACTGCGAAAAGTACGAACATTGTCCAATTATATCTTTTTCTCATGCAAATCTCCCCATAAAATCAGCACAGTAGTGCCTGATGAGTATGAATACGGCATCCTGATGCCATGCCAAGGGGCATGGCCTGGTGCATTCCAATTGCAAATTTCCAGACATTTTAATACTTCTACGGGTGTCACTTCCGAATAAAAATTTAATTTATCCATGCAGTTCACGCAATTACTTTCGGTATGGTGCCTCTGTACGCCCCGCCACCTATGGTGAGTATGACTCCTTGCCCTCCGCACATGGGCAGCCCTGGGCCCAGGTACAGCAGGTATGTGCTCTCATTCGCGCTGCTGCCTGCAGATATCTGCGCATTCACCAGGTATGTTCTGGAATTATTGTAAGTATGCATGTCAATGCCTGTGAAGTTAACTTCAACTCCAACCTCCGACATGTTCACCATCTCAAGTGAAGTTGTCCCGTTTGACACTTTCAGCAGGTATATGTGGGACCATTCGGACGTGTCGTTGAATCCAGGCAGGCTTGCAGGAATTCCTTGCAACTCGCCTATGGTTGTGTTGTAAGCCACCGTCCCACTGCTTCCCCTCTTCAACACGTAGTCAGTAAAGCCTTCTGGCACAGTATATGTGCCAAATCCTGAAACATTCACAATGGCATTCCTTATCCCATAGTCTATTAGCGGGCATGTGGCAGTTATTCCAGGCACTCCTCCCCGCGTAGAAACTGTGTTAGAGGCCCGGGTTTTGTTTACGGTGTTCATGGGCAGTGTCGAAGTCGTTGTTACGTTCCGTATAAGCTGGCTTCCTGCCGTGGCATTCTGCCCCTCTCCAGGCCGCGCCCTGGCCTGTTGGCCTGCAAGAAGCACTACTGATACGACCGCGATTATGGCAATGGCAGCAATATACTTGTAATATTTTGCATTTGAGGCGGTTGCCTGTGCACTCTCGGCAATGCCCTCCTTTATCCTGAAGTACTTGACGCTCCTGAAGAACCTGTTGTCTTCCTCTTCTATCAGCCCCATCTCCCTAAGCTCTTGCATGTGCTGGCTTACAGTGGCCTTGGAAAGCCCGAGCTCGGCGCTAAGCTGTGTAACGTTCTTCTTCCCCGCCCTAAGCCTCTCAAGTATCCTGTTTTTCGTCTCAGCGACCGCGCTCATGAGAATCTGATATTCCTATTGTGCATATCCTATAAATATGGTGCTGGTGGCGTTAGGTTTCTGTAAGGTTTTCCCCCGTCATCCTCCGCATGCGAGCTGCGGCTTTGTGCAATTCTCTATAAGCTGCCATGTGGTCATGTATGTCCCTGCCTTGCTGCTATCTCAAGGTGCTGGGTGAAGTTGCCCCACCATGTGCTATTGGAAACAAGGAAATTGTGATGAAACTCAGTAATGAACGGCTCACCAGACACCTTGT
>CAZLPL010000060.1:0-5873 GCA_964561405.1 Microcaldota archaeon | reverse complement strand
CAATCAAAAAGCACCATTGGAAGCCCACGACATTCAGTCGCGGGAGGATGTCACGGAGGCTATAACTACAAGGTACCCGTACCGGGTAAACTTTGCGGGAGGTCTGACGGACTTGGAGGACTACTACCTTGTGCACGGCGGCGCAGTTGTGGCTTCTGCGTTGGATCTGTATGCGTGCGCATCGATTACAAGAAGAAGCGATGATGCCATAATTGTAAGCCAGAAGAGCCTTGGCATCCATGAGAGCGGCAGCACTCGAAACCTTGAAGGCATCAGCAAATTCTACCGTGTAGTGATAGAGCGTCTCATCCCTGAGTTCGGCTTCGAGCTTGTTTTGGACAATGTTCTCAAGTATGGCTCAGGACTAGGGTCATCATCTGCATCGCTATTGTCCATGATCGATGCGTTTTGCAGATTGTCAAATGTGAAGATGGGAAAGGGCGAAATGGCAGACCTTGCCTTTTCGATGGAGACCAAAGGCCTCGGAGTCCATGCCGGCAGGCAGGATCCATACATCTCTGCTTATGGCGGCTTCGACTACGTGGAATTCTCCAGCAGCGCGGTGAAAGTGAATCGCCTCGACCTTAGCCGCACTCAGGTAGAGGAGATCAACAATAGGATGCTTGTAGTGAATGCAGGGATGAGGAAGAGCCATAGCCAACTCGGGCAGGTTATAGGAAATATACTGAAGTCTGACAAAGAGACTCTTTCCCACCTCGATGCCATAAAGGCCTGCGCGCTGAAAATGCTTGACGCCGTACGCAGCGGCTCTGTTGATGATATGGGGGAGATAATGACCGAAGACTGGAGAAATAAGGCGGCCCTCGCCACCGGAATAAGCAATAGGCGCGCTGAGGCAATATTCGACACAGCAATAAGGCACGGGGCTGACGGTGGAAAGCTTCTCGGAGCTGGAAACGGTGGGCATTTTGTATTCATGTGCACTGAAAAAGGCAGGCCCAAGCTGATTGATAACTTACGACATATGGGTTTGGATGTCTCCACACCGAAACTCGAATTCAACCGATGATCTCGGACACAACGAATCGCTGCAGGCACCAATTGCCGCACAATTTTTGTACACAAGTTTTATATATGCACTCGGGTTAGATACTAAGTGCGACCAAGTTTCTTGGTAAGTCATATTACCGAGCGATTTGCGTGATATTGGGATTGGTGTAAATATGGGAATGGAAGAGTTGAGTATAGGGGCTACATACGACCTTAGAATTGCAGCAAAGGATCCTAAAGGAGATGGGATAGGCAGGATAAATGACATGGTGGTATTCGTAAAGAATACGAAGCCAAGGCTTGGAAAGACATACAAGGTGAAGATAACTAACCTGTACAAGACTTTTGCATATGCCGAACCCCTCGATAATAGCAAGCCTTTTATAGGTAATGGTAGTCTAATATTATAAGTCTGGATTGTTTTTCTTTTCTTATCTGTTTATTTTCATAATTTTAATGGGTGTACTGATGGTAGATAGAGAATTCTATGAGGCAATTAAAAAGGGAACTACGACAGTAGGAATAGTCTGCAGCGACGGTGTCGCGATGGGTGCCGATGCAAGGGCGACAATGGATACGTTCATAGCAAGCACAGAGGCAGTAAAGATACACCGCATAAACGACAACATGGCAATGACCATAGCAGGCGGCGTTGGAGACGCAGAATACCTGGTGAAGATAATAAAGATGCAGGACGAGATATATTCGATGGAGGAAAAGCGCAGCCTCACTCCAACTTCTGCCACATCCATACTGTCAATAATACTTCAGGAGAACAAGATGTTCCCATATCTGGTGCAGCTTATCCTCGGCGGAATAAACAAATCAGCTCCAGAGATATACAACATAGACCCTATGGGCGGATATACCAAGGAATCTAAGTTCACTGCAACAGGGAGCGGCTCGCTCACGGCGTTGGGATACATAGAGAGCATATACGATCCAAGCATGACGACTCAGGAGGCGGTAAAGCATGTGCTGAAGGCGCTTAAGATAGCGATGAGGAGGGATGCCGCAACTGGTGACGGAACAAGAATTGTTACGATAACCAAGAAGGGTTTTAAGGAATACGGCAAGGAAGAGATAGAAAAGCTGTCAAAGTAATTGGTGTTGATGGGAACCTACTGCTGCAGACTTGAGTCTGCATGCGTATTTTAGTGATGCAGTGAGCGAAGAGGAGTACAATAAGGAAATTCTAGAGAAGGTAAAAGGGATGATTCCTGCAGATGCCGGCACGTCCTCTGTGGAGTTCGAGGGTCCAGATGTCGCCATCTATGTGGATAACATAACTTCAATCTACAAGGACGAAATGGTCATCAAGAACATATCCGCGTCGGTGAAGAAGAGGCTCATAGTAAGGTCAAATCTTTCAAAACTCATGGAACCAGAGGAGGCCATAAGGAAGATACGTGAAATACTCCCTCCGGATGCCGGGGTCGGCCCCGAAGGCATAAGATTCGTGCCAGACTTCTGCGAAGTCTACATAGAGGCGCTAAAGCCGGGGCTGGTCATAGGCAAAGGGGGCTCCACGCTCATACGCATAATAATGGAGACCAACTGGGTGCCAAAGGTGCTCAGGCAGCCTACAATGAACAGCGATGTCATAAAGGGCGTTAGGCAGCTGATGCTCAAGGAGAGCGCCTTCAGGAAGAAGTTCCTCGGCACAATGGGCAGGAAGATAAACCGCATAGGTATGAAGAGCGAATGGATAAAGGCAACGGCTCTTGGCGGATTCAAGGAGGTAGGGCGATCAAGTCTTCTAATAGAGACAAACCACTCAAAGATATTGATAGACTGCGGCATAAGCCCAGAGCCGGGCATACGCGGCGGCGAAGCCAACAGGGAAGGTGAGAATAAAGCGTACCCGTACCTGGACAGCATGAACATAACGCTCAACGACCTCGATGCCGTCATACTCACTCACGGCCATATGGACCACATGGGCTTCGTGCCGTACCTGTTCAAGTTCGGATACACTGGCCCGGTGTACTGCACGCCTCCTACAAGGGATCTTGCGGCCCTTCTTCTTTACGATTACATAAAGCTTGTAATGAAGACAGGCGGTTCGCCCCTGTACGGGGAGAAGGACGTCAGGTCAATGCTGTCGCACATGATAACAAGGGATTATGGCGAAGTCACAAACGTCACCGACGAGATAAAGCTTACATACCACAATGCCGGCCACATATTGGGGAGCGGCACAGTGCATCTGCACGTGGGTGAAGGCCTTTACAACATAGTGAGCACAGGGGACATGAAGTATGGGTTTACGAGGCTCCTAGATGAGGCAGACACAAGGTATCCGCGCATAGATTCCCTTTTCATAGAATCGACTTATGGCGGCCCTAACGACATCACTCCGAACAGGAAGCAGGCAGAGCTGGAGCTCATGAACGCCATAAGCTCCACAGTCAGGAACGGGGGCAAGGTGCTCATACCTCTCTTTGCCGTTGGAAGGTCACAGGAGCTGCAGCTGGTGCTCGAGAGCTACATGACAAACAACCCGCAGTACAAGCTTGAGACCCCCATATACCTTGATGGCATGATACTTGAGGCAAGTGCAATACACACTGCCTATCCAGAATACCTGCGTGCAGGTATTCAGCAGAGGATACTGAGCAACAACTCGCCGTTCGAGAGCGAGATATTCGAGGTAGCGAAGGGCGAGCGCAGCGAGATACTTGACAAGGGCCCTTCTGTAATACTTGCAAGTGGGGGCATGCTCAACGGAGGCGCAGCCCTCGAATATTTCAAGGCCATGGCCGAGGACCCGAAGAATATGGTCATATTCGTAGGATACAACAGCGTAAGCTCCCTGGGAAGGAGGATACAGAACAGGGTAAGCGAGATTGCGCTTCCCGGAGAGGACGGCAAGCTATCCAGGCTCAAGGTCAACCTGCAGGTCAAGACTGTGGATGGCTTCTCAGGCCACAGCGACAGGAGGCAGTTGATGGACTTCATAAGGAACCTCAGGCCTTCTCCTAGAAAGATATTCACCATGCACGGGGAGGAGTCCAAGTGCGAAGACCTGGCGAGGGCAATGGGCAACATGATGCACTGCGAATCAAGGGCCCCGATGGACTTGGATACTATACGTTTCAAGTGATTATGATGAGGTCAAAACCGAAGAGGAAGTCGGAACTTGACATAGTGATAATTGGGTGTGGCATCAACGGTCTGTTCTCCGCTTACAATCTTCTCAAGGAAGGGCACAGTGTAACGATAATAGACCGCAACCGTGAGGGCCTCACGTCAAAGAACAACGCAGGGCTGCTGCAACCATCGTCCCTGACCTCGAGTCCTACCATGAGCCCCGGGAGGGCATTCCAGGCCGCAACTGTGGGGTGGGGCGCGGTGTACATCTCCCCAAGCCAGGTGGCCAGGAACATGAAATGGTTCATGAGCGCATTTGGCAACATGACCGGCTACGAGGAGAAGGTAAGGGAGCTCGGAATGCTTAGCCTAAAGCTCTATCTGGATTTCTTTGAGAAGGAGCACATAAATCCCGACGTGCAGACTGGCATAGCCGCGTTATATTCAAATGAAGATGATGGCAGGAAGGCTGCTGCTGCAGGGAAGGGCAGGTTCATAGATGAAGCTGAGATATCCCAGCTAGGCTACATGAACCTCAAGGGAGGCGCAATGTTCGAGAATGAAGTATCAATAAATCCGATAAAGCTCTACGAGAGCCTGCGCTCAAGAGTCTCAGAGATGGGCGCAAACCTTATACTAGGCAAGGAGGCAAAACTCAAGACATCCGGGAGAAAGGTCGAGTATGTTGACATCGGCGAGAAGGTCAGGGCCGACAAGTATCTCGTCACTACCGGCTCATGGGCAGACCAGACTCTCAAGCTGCTGGGGTACAAGCCCCACGTCATGCCTGCCAGGGGGATGATAATGCTTTTCAGCACCGGCATGGCAAAGGTGGTCAACGCCCCTGCTATTCTTGAAGATACCGGGATTGCAATAATACAGCACAATCCGAACACCCTCAGGATAACCGGATTCTACGAGATGGTCGGGCACAGTCCAGAGTTCAAGGAGTCTAGGAAAAAATGGCTACTTGACAATGTTAAGATGCACATGAAGAACTTCGGCAAGGTGAGCTTCGTCAGGCAGTCCTATGGTTTCAGGCCCTGCACTTCCGACCAGCTTCCAGTGATCGGGAAGGTCCCAGGGTATTCTGATCTCTTCGTAGCCGTAGGACAGTGCCGCCTCGGTATGACTCTCGCAGCAGCATCCGGATATGCGATAAGCGAGATCATACAGGGAAGGAAGCCTTCCGGCGTAAATGCCGATAATTTCTCTCCAGAGCGATTTGCACTGTAGCCTTAGCCCTTCAATGCTTCTTCTCCATAACTTCAGAGATCCTTACCAGCGGCAGTAGCTCTATTCCGTTGTCTGAGAGCAGTTTGCTTCCGCCTTCCTCGCGGTCTACGATGCATATGGCCCTTTCGACTACCGCTCCACGCTCCCTGAGCGTCTTGACTGCCCTGAGCACAGAATTCCCTGTGGTCACTACATCCTCTATTATGTCTATCCTGTCGCCTTCATTGACAGAGCCTATGAACGGGCCTCTGGTGCCGTGCATGTTCTCCTGCTTCCTTATTATCAGGTATGGTATTCCCATTCTAAGTGCCGTTGCTATTACTAGTGGAACTGCGCCTAGCTCCACTCCACCGACCTTATTTGCAGATACCTTCTTGGATATCTCATCTGCCAGCTCCTTCAGGAAGTCGGGATCCGTTTCCGCAGCCTTAATATCGACATAATAGCTAGACTTCTTGCCTGATGTGAGGGTGAAATCTCCGAACTTTATCGCATTGAGCTCCACGAGCTTGTCCTTTATCATGGCATCATCC
>CAZLPL010000059.1:3645-6026 GCA_964561405.1 Microcaldota archaeon | reverse complement strand
GGGCTCTGTAGAAATCCTTGGAGCGCTGATATATAGTAGTTGAGGTATCAGTGGATATTGTAAACAACATCGACGACCTTCATCTCTCTGCTCTGCATTTTCAAGAGTCCACTACGCAGTTCATCACCGAACTTTCTCTTCTGCACCGAATTTACGGCCTCAACTTTACTTCTCGGGTGATAGATGTCGTAAGGGAAATTGCGTCGCAGTTTCCTCCTGTAGAACCCTATCGTTCGCCGTAGGGGAACTTCATATCGCAAGGGTATGACTGAGTGTGCACCAATCTCCCTATGTGCAAGCCTGTGGTTTTCTTCAGAGTCGTATCCTTTGTCAGCAGTTGCATTGTCCACATCAATTATGTCCTTTGTCTTCTTAGGTGTTGGCCTAAATGTTATGTTGTCATTTATGCAGGACCTTCTGCTTTCGGAAACGATTATCGCCTGAAGGTCAGAGTCTACCGATAGGATATGTTTTATGAAACGTTTACGGTTCCGTTTTCTGCCGATTCTCTGTTCATAATGCTGTGAGGCATGATGTAGCCTATAACCAGTTGAATCTATAGCAATATTTGCAACATCTCCTGCAAACAATTCGTACGTCTTTGAAAGTAGGAATTCCCAAGCAGATGTCGGTACTCTAAGGAAGAATTTTTGCAAGGTAGTGGAGTGTGGTATGTTTTTCTCGAACCTGAAATAATCTGCGAATTCTGTCAACGAATCAGCGACATCTTTGTAGGTATTTTTTTCGTATTTCATCAGTAGTATTGCAACTGCATGCTGCCGTTGCATGTATGTCTTCTTCGAGAACTTTCCAGAGTACTGTTGCAGTACCTGCTTATACCTCCCTGAACGCCGTTTCAATAAACCTCTTATTACCTAGAGTCGCCTTTCTCTTTCATGTGAGTCGCCAAATAACTCACAAAGCCGAAGGGTTAAAATCCTTCGGCTTTTATATTGAATAGAGGAATTATACAGAGCAGGTATTATGGGAAGGATAGTGGTCATTGGAAGCATAAACATGGACATCGTATCCATAATGGATAGGCTTCCAAAGCCCGGAGAGACAGTATTTGGCAAGGAATTGCAGTACATACCTGGAGGAAAGGGGGCAAATCAGGCAGTTGCAGCATGCAGGCTTGGAGGAAAGGTGGAAATGATAGGGAGAGTGGGCTTTGATGAATTCGGCCAGGCGCTTAGGAACTTCTTGAAGGTCGAGGGAGTAGGGATAAAAAAGGTCAATTACACCAAGGGTACGCCTACAGGGACCGCAATGGTGTGGATAAACGGAAGTTCGCAGAATTCGATAGTAGTCATGTCTGGCAGCAATGGAAAAGTTACAGAACGGGATGCCATTGATTTGGGACTGAAAGAAGATGACATAGTTGTGTCCCAGTTTGAAATACCTAACGATACGATATTTGCTGCGTTCAGGGAGGCAAAGTCGAAAGGGGCACGGACCGTGCTGAATCTGGCGCCCGCAGTAAATTGCCCCGGCGAGCTACTGGCTCTGGCAGATTATATGATACTTAATGAGCATGAAGCGGCATTTTTCTCAGGGAGCGAGCTTGCCGAGGATTTGGATACTGTAAAGAGATATGCAAAAAAGCTGCAGACACGAGCTGACCAGGCAGTGATAATAACAATGGGCGCTGAAGGCGCATTCTGCGGGAGGGGGACTGAAGAGGTGCGTGCAGAGGGCGTGAAGGTAAATGCAGTAGACACCACAGCAGCTGGAGACTGCTTTACAGGGGCTTTCGTAGTGGCACTTTCAGAATACAGATCACTTACGGATTCGCTCGGCTTTGCAAACAGGGCTGCGGCAATAAGCGTGCAGAGGATAGGGGCATCTTCATCGCTGCCCACGAGGCAGGAGATGGATGCGGTGATTGGAAAGCTTTGAAGCGCTGGCGAAGGCAACCTTTTATATTTTGCAAAAGAGATGACATGCGCTGCTTAATTGCAGCAATGTTGGTGCATTATATGCTGTACAAGAGCCTCTGGAGAACGAGGGACAAGATTCCAGCGATCGGTATGGGGAGCTGGGGATCGAGTTCATAGACACTGCAGAGATATACGGAACCGAGGAGATGGTAGCAGAGGCATTGAAGGGGCAGGAAGGGATATTCGTGGCCACGAAGGTCTGACCTAATCATTTCAAACATGATGATGTAATAAGGGTGTGCAAGGCTGGCGAAGAATACAACTGCGCAGAGGGGCCTGTCTGGACATATGGCGCCGGGGAAAAGAGCATGGGGGACGCACGTATGGAGGATACTCGAATAATATAGTAGTGGATGATGGTTTTGTGCTGAAGATATCAGGTAAGGTGGATATGGCATCAACTGCTACGCTGCTTTGTGCAGGCACTACAACGTATTCTCC
>CAZLPL010000059.1:0-3635 GCA_964561405.1 Microcaldota archaeon | reverse complement strand
CGCTCAAGTACTGGAAGGCATGACCAGGCCAGAAGGTAGGGGTGGTATGGCTTGGGCATGTAGCAGTAAAGCTTGCCATAGCGATGGGCGCAGATGTAACTGTGTTCACTACATCGAAAAACAAGGTGAAGGATGCACTTAGGCTTGGCGCAAAGAGGGCCATTGTGGTAAGCAACAAGAAGGCGATGGCCGCAGCCATTAGGAGCTTTGACCTCATAGTGGACACGGCATCGGCAGTGCATGACATTGACCTCTTCCTGAGAGCTTCTAAGGCGCAATGGAAAGAGGGCACTTGTAGTCCTGCCCAGCAAGCCGCTTTCGGTTGCTCCGTTCTCTCTTGTCTCCGGCCACCACGCCCTGGCCGGATCCGGGCTGGGAGGCATACGCGACACGCAGAAGATGCTTGATTTCTGCGCAAAGAAAGGAATATCTGCAGACATCGAGCTGATACAGGTGCAGAAGGTTAACGAGGCATATGATAGGGTCGTGAAGGGCGATGTCAAGTATCGTTTCGTTATCGACATGTCAACGCTTTGACAGGCATTGGTGCGTTGATTAGACAGGTGTGCGGGATGCTCAAAAGCCGTATATATGTGCAAATGCACAATAGATAATTGTGAAGGAAACGTGGTCAACGGATTGAGATGGTCCTTCCCAGCGCGGTAATAGCGCCCTTCCTTTAGGCCACGTCATTATCTTCCTTGAGTATCCTTATCACTTCCTCATCCTGCACCTGATCGAAATCCTGGTAGAATGAGCCTATTGCGAAGAAGACCTCTGAGGAGTAGAGACAGACAACCTCGTCAGCTTCCCTCCTGAGAGTTTCGAGTACTTCGGCAGGAGCAACAGGCACGGCAAGAACCAGCATCTTCGGAGACTGCTTCCTTACGAACCTTAGGACTGCCATCACAGTGTACCCTGTTGCCACGCCATCATCCACAACTATGACATACCTCCCTTTTATCGCGCGGAGCCCGTCTCTGAACGGTACTTCTTGATGCGCCTGGAGAATCTCTGCAGTCTGTTCTGCAGCCTTCCTTTCTATATACTCTTCGCTTGCGCCGGGAATGGAAACGACATGCTGGTCAAGGTACCTGCTGCCGTCTTCGGCTACAGCGCCCATTGTGAGTTCAGGATCTTGCTCAGCACTTATCTTCCTTGGCACAACTATGTCCAAAGTTCCACCAAGCCTTTTGTAGACTTCGTGCGCCACGGTAATCCCGCCGCGCGGAATGGGCCAGGATCATTGAATTGCTGCCTGCATGCCTCTTCAGGGCCTCTGCAAGCATGCTTCCCGCCTAGACCCCTGTCCTTGAATATCATCCCAACCAATAGCCTATTACGCAGGTAGTTAATAAGAATGCCGAGCTGTTGTGGGAACTACTTATGGCCCTTTCCCCAAGTGCCCATCACCTGGCGGAGTATGGCGAACTCGCCAAGGTGGTATGCGTTGTGGTCAGATACAACAAATATTTCGCGCAGTATTGTCTGTCCAGTCCCATTTGGAAGCTTCGCATATAGATCTGCCTTTGGATCTTTGACTATTTTCTTTAGCTCAGCCGAGTCGTTATCGAACTTTCTGATGGTATCGTCCCAGTCCTTCTGGATTGCCTTGGTTCCGGGCACTGGCCAATAGTCCTTTGGCCATTCCCTCTCCTTATAGCCAGGGTTCTTTATGAAATCCACTATATCCCATTGCGCTAGGCGCATGTGTTCGAGCAAGTGCCACGGGGAGTATGTGCCGTTGAAAAACGTTGCGTTTATGCTGTTCATGGGGAAGTCCTTTACTGCCTCTGTGAGAGTCATGTGGGCATTGCCGCCTTCAATAAGTGAAATCAGGTGAGATCGGAGTTCATTGTCCCTGTCCATAAAGAGATTACTCAGCTACTTGTTAAGAACCTTACTTTGCATGCCCTTTATGCTACTACAGCGGCAGAGAAACATGCTGCAACTGCCCCAGGTTCAGGCAAGTAATAAATACTAGTTCTTTTTGAAATAATTTGTCTGAAGCCAGTTGGGGAATTTATTGACAAAGGAATCTCAGAAAAGCATTGGAAGGTATACGGCTGCTGCGGTGGGCCTTGGGGCCATAATAGGGGCAGGAATATTCGTCCTTAGCGGGACTGCCATATCCCTTGCGGGATCCAATGCACTCATAGCATTCATCATAGTAGGCATCATTGCAATAATGATAGGATTGGAGCTGGGTGAGCTTGGCTCCATACTGCCGGATGCGAAGGGCGCATCCTACTCCTACGTATACAGCGCCTTTGGAAGCGAGTTGGGTTTCGTAACAGGCATCGTTCTCTTCTTCAGCTATGCAACGAGCATATCTGCCATATCCCTAGGCTTCGGCGCATATATGGCGAATCTGCTAGGCATGGGGCAGTCCGCACATACGGCGTTTGCCATACTCCTGATAATCATCCTTTCGGGAGTCAATCTACTCGGCATTAGGAAGGCCGCGAAGGCAGATTCATTCCTGGTCATGATTAAGATAATGGTGCTCCTCGCCCTGATAGGGTTTGCGGTATACTCCGTAACTGCAGGCGGGAATTTTACGCATTCGAACTTCTCGGTGTCTGATTCACAGGAGGGCATAGGAGCCCTATTTGCCGCAAGCATAGCGATATTTTTTGCTTACTCCGGATTCCAGTGCATTTCCACTTTCACATCGAGAGTTAAGGGGGGCGCGGTCGAAGCTGCCAAGGCAATAATGATTGCGATAGTGATAAGCATGGTGCTGTACGTCGCAGTTGCAATATCAATGATGCTCCTGTTTCCCGCGAGCCACTTTACCATAACCGCTGACCCTCTTGCGCAGGTGCTTGGATATGCGCATGCGCCGCAGTGGATGCTCATACTCGTTGACATAGGTGCACTCATAGCCACAGCCTCTGCCACGCTGGCAATGATACTAAGTTCGTCGAGGATGGTATACCAGATAAGCTCGGACAGGCTCCTGCCGATGCTGTTCAGGAAATATAATAAGAGGACAGATGTGGCTGCCAATGGGATTCTGATTTCCGGAGTCATAGGGACAATAATGCTATTCTCGGGGAATATATTCACGATAGCAGCCATAAGCAACTTCGGGCTACTATTCTCGTATCTTATGGCAAGCCTGGCAATCATACACTTCAGGAGGAAGGGAGTTGTAGGGAAGTTCAGGATGCCGCTTTACCCATACCTTCCGATCACAGCCATAGTCGCAATATTCATGCTCATATACGGCATGCCGCACGCAGCGCTGGCGATAGGAGCGGTGCTCATAATGGCGCTGATAGTGGCATATTATACATTGAGGGAGGTAAGCGACAAGAAAGTTGTGAGGGTAAGGCTTTTCAGGTGAACGCCCTGGAGATCAAAATAAGGCTTGCCAGGGATTCGGACATCTATGCATACACCAGGCTTCTTCAAAAGTCGTTCCAGGACACATTCAGCGATGATGCCCTGGGGCTACCAAAGTCCTTCTTCTCCGAAGAGATCTTCTCATCTGATCGCATACAAAGGTATTTCAGTTCCAGGATAAGATGCGGGAAGAGAAAGAAGACATGGCTCGCGTTCCACGGCGCAGATCTTATAGGCGCAATGACTGCGAAGAAGGTGGGCCGCGAAGTAGAGTTCGAGGGCTT
>CAZLPL010000058.1:0-6361 GCA_964561405.1 Microcaldota archaeon | reverse complement strand
AATCAAAAAGCACCATTGGAAGCCCACGACATTCAGTCGCGGGAGGATGTCACATAGATTGATTCCCTTTCGTATCACGAGAGTGTCTTTGATGGGAATAAACGTTGAAAAGATAGACTACCTGTCCTATGCAAAATTTTATGCAGTGGTTTCTGCAATAGTGGGACTCGTATTTGGAATACTGATGTTTGTAGCCAGCCCTGTTGCTGGAGGCGTAGGAATCATAGTGGGAGTCGTAGGCGGATTGATAGTAGGGTTCATTGGGGGCTGATATTTGCAGCGCTATACAATATAGTCTTCAACAAGATCGTGACGTTCGAAGTGAACTGAACGGCACGCCTGTGCAGGCGGTTGCCTGCACCTCTTCTTCTTTTTTCCTTTTATGCGCCTCTCGATAAGGCCTATGCAATAATCTTTCGGCAATGGGCCGCGCTATGCAATTTAAATAGGCGGTATTGATAATAGTATTTGCTTGCTGAAGAGGTCTGCGGTAATTGTTGTGAAGGAATATGAATTGGGCATTTTCATAGGGAGGTTCCAGCCGTTCCATAAAGGGCACATGCACGCGCTTAGGCAGTCCATGTCGCTATGCAGGAAGATAGTCATAGGGATAGGGAGTTCCCAGGATAAAGGCACTGATACCAACCCTCTTTCGGCTGCAGATAGGGTGCGTGTCATAAGAGCGGCACTCAAGGGAGAGGGGATAGGGCCGGACAGCATCGGATTTCTCATGATACCTGACTTTGATGACAATGACAGGTGGTTCGAATTCATAATGAAATCGCAGCCTGGCATAGGTATAGTATTCTCCAATAATGGGCTCGTGAGGAGAATATTTAGGGAGCATGGCATTGCGGTTGCATTCACCAAGTGGCACAACAGGCGGATGCTGCAGGCAACAAGGATAAGGGGCAGGATAAAGAACGGGAAGAGCTGGAAAGCGGCAGTGCCGATAGGTGCGGTAAAGGTACTGGAAGAGAAAAAATATGTGATAGGAGCAGCCAGGCTAGCTGCGGGGAAAAAGAAGGGTTAGGAATGAACATAGTCATAGGAGGAACCTTCGGATACCTTCACAAGGGGCATGTGGCACTGATAAGCAAGGCATTCGAGCTTGGCGGCTTCGTTTACATAGGGCTTACCACTGATGCATACGTGCGCAGGGTCAAACCGGGGGAGAACGTTCCACCATATACGGAAAGAAAGGCGGCGCTGGATAGGCTCGCGCGTTCACTGAGGAAGAGGTATGCAATAGGGCCTTTGGAAGACAGATACGGGCCCTCAACTACAGAAGACTTCGATGCGATAGTGGTTAGCGGAGAAACGTACAAATCGGCACTGGAAATAAACCGGATAAGAAAAAAGAGCGGGCTTAAAGAGCTCCGCATAATCAAGATAGCGTATGTGCTGGCGGATGACCTGAAGCCCATATCCACCTCCAGAATACTGAGTGGGGAGATAGACAGGGACGGCAGGAAGCTTTAGAGGCTACTTTGATCCTCCAAGAAGGTATATCCCTATTATGCCCGATAGTATCAATACCAATCCAGCTATCTCAAGCAGAAGTGAAGTTATGGATGGAAAGACTATTCCGTCGAGCACTATAAGGAAGCCCATGGCGAGCGAGACTGCAGACGGAGCCCTGCTCGTGCTTCTCCAGAAAGATTTCGATTGCTTTTTAGTTTTCTTGGTCATGATAATATATTTGGCTATGGCATCTTAAAAAGCTTGTGATGAAGCCATCGCAGCATTCATGCAAACGTTGACACAACTGGGGTCACGGTGCCATTGTATGGCCCGTTGCCCACAGTTATGAAGAACGGGTACAGGCCTTCTCCGCACGGCCCGTCCACTCTTGTCCAGTACGTTCCTTTTGCAGTTGAATTTGCCGTTACCGTAATTGTGAAGCTGAGGGTCTCATTTGCATTTACGGTGTAGTTCTGGGGCATTATACTTGTCTCAACTCCCGGAACTGCAGATGCGCCTGTTGTGCTGGTCCCATTGCCTTCAAGGCTCAGTGTAACGTAGTGCTGTCTTGAAAGTATTGGCGAATTTGCAGGCTCTTCGAGCACGTTTGAGAGATGTTCGGTTATGTTAAGAGTGCCGGATGAGCCAGGGGCAAGGACATAATCCTTGTATGTGCCAAAGCTTGAGTTCAGCGTGTACATTGAGAGGCCAGTATATCCAGTAACGCTGCCCGATACGAGATAGAAGAGCATGGGGCATGCCAAGCCGCCTCCGCCTGACGATATTGTAAGGTTGGGGCCAGTAGACGTCGAATTGCTGCCTGGCGTGGTGGTGTTTGAGGATGGGTTTTGCGCAGGAGTTGTTGATTGCGTAGAAGTCGTTGGTAATGAAGTTCCAACATTGTGGTTCGCAGTGGATATTCCTATCGCAGCAAGTATGACAATTACCGCAACTGCAACTGCGCCTAAGATTCCAAATCTATTCATGCAGCTAGATAAACCTCTAAGAATTAAATATGCTTTGGGAGCGTTAGGTTTCTGTTAGGCTTGCCAATCCCATTTCACTGTATTATAGAGTTGCGCAGCCGGTATGCGATGTTTGCTTCCTCCGTGGAGACCTCGTCCATGACGCCATTTATCACAGAATTTACGCCACTTTCTGCTTCCTTGAAAGCCTGCGCCAGCCCTTCCAAGCGGGAGAGGTTTTCTGCAAGCCTGTCGTAGTCGGGAGCGCTGGAGGCATTCTTCACCATGCGTGCGTTGATATTGCGCAGGCGCATTATCCGCTTTCCCCTGCGCGTGAAGCTGCCGAACATATCATCGGATACACGAGTGAAGCACTTTGTCCAGTTTACCGTCTCCTCGATTGCAGCCCTTATGCTGTCAATCTGCTGCGGCATGGCGACCCGGCTGTTGAACTCCTCGAAATCCCTGTTCCTCGCTTCGACATATCTGCGCATGAGCTCGTCGTGCAAAACAGTAGTTATATCAGGGCCCATCCTGTTCCTGCCCTTTGAGAACTTCTGGTCGTACTCGGCCTTTCGCCTGGGGTCGCTGAGCACCTCGTATGCGCCATTTATCTCGGCCATCTTCTGCCCGGCGTTTGCGTAGCCACTCACGTCCGGATGGTACTTCTTCGCAAGCTTGATGTACGAGGCCTTTATCAGCTTCCTGTCATTCGTGTACTTCATCTCAAGTATATCATAGTAGTTCTTCAGGTTGATGTCTGAAAGGGTTATCCCGAGGGCCTTGGCATCGCGCACGAAATCGCGGTGTGCAGCCTCAGTATCTTTGAATAGCCTTGCCGCCTTCCCCGAATCGGCGCCTCCTGTTGCCTTCTTTGCAAACTTGAATAATCCCTTTAGAAAAGGCATATCTGGAATTAGGTTCATGATAATATAAATTACCCGAAGGCGCCTGAGCGCCTGCGGGCGTAAAAAACAGGCTGCCAAGGCGGATAGGCGTATGTGCGCCTATTCGCTTTTCTCCATTCCCGCGCCTATATAAGTCAGGACAAATCCCACCAGGGACACTATCAGCCAGGTGCCCCATCCTGCCGAGACTGATGATACCGTAGGGGCGAGCAGGGCAAGCAGTGCAAAGCCAGCCACCAGGGAGGATTTCCTCTCCCATGCGACAGATTTCTCATTGCCTGATGTTAATGATGCCAGTGTGGTTATGAAGAATGCCACGGACATCACCACGGCGAGACCGAACAGTATAGGGCCGAACAGACCGGATGCATCAACGCCTGCAGACCACAGCACCAGCACTACCGAAAGATAAGCCAGGCTCCCAACGAATTTCAGGACCCACGAGGTCCAATCCACTTTCCTTTTTGCCATTTGACCACACTAACAGTATGCAGTAGGGTTTCTTAAGCTTAGCACGGCGGCACGACATCCGCCATGCATTGCAGCGTTTTGAGAAAACGCTCATATTACTATGCGTGCCTAACTCTTGTCGTGACAAGATGGTAAAGGACGAGATATTCCGCGCGTACGACATAAGGGGCATATACCCGGAAGACATAGATCCCGAACTGTCAAGGAGCGTGGCGCGCGCCATGCTCAGGATGCTTGAAGGCAAGCGCATCGCCGTGAGCATGGACGTGAGGCTTAGCAATGAGGCGCTCACAAAGCCCCTGCTCGACGAGCTCGTGGCTGGAGGGGCTGAGGTATGGTACATAGGCGTAGCCCCGACGCCTCTGATGTATTTCACCATAGCAAAATACGGCCTTGACGGGGGCATAGCAGTAAGTGCAAGCCACAACCCGCCGCAGTGGAACGGCTATAAGCTGTGCGGAAAGGAAGGGAAGGTATTCGGGCTTGGGGAGGGCCTTGAGAGGATAAAGGACATTATAAACGGGAAGGATTTCGGCCCTGCAGGCGGAGGCGGCAGTATACTTGAAAAGCGCGACGAGGTAATGGCGGACTACGAGAAGTTCATCAGGGAGAACAGCAAGATGGACAGGAAGCTTCGCATAGGCATAGATCCCGGCAACGGCACATGCTGCGGTTTTGCTTCCGGAATAATGCGCAGGGCCGGGCAGGAAGTAGTGGCCATAAATGATGAGCCTGATGGAAGGTTCCCATCACGCGACCCTGAGCCTAAGCCTGAAACCATAAAGGAGCTGTGCAGCATGGTGAAGGAGTCTGGCCTGGATTTCGGAGTCGCATTTGACGGGGACGGGGACAGGGCCATCTTCGTTGACGACAAGGGCGTTGTGCTTGGAGGAGACCGCACGCTTGCACTCTTTTCAGACAACATGATAGAGCCTGGGGACAAGGTGGTGTATGAAGTGTCATGCTCTGATGCGGTGAAGGAGGTCGTGGAGAGGTGCGGAGGAGTGGCGGTGCTTACAGGGGTTGGAAGAAGCAACCTTGAGAACAAGATGCTTGAGGTTGGGGCAAGGATGGGTGGGGAGCTATCCGGACACATGTACTTCAGGGAGTCATACTATTTCGACGACGCATTCTTTGCGGCTGCGAAGATGGTCGAGATGCTCTCTTTGAAAGGAAGGAGGCTCTCCGAGCTCCTGGAGTCACTGCCTGCGTACACCAGTAGGCTCGTGGAATTCAACGTAAGCGATGAGATGAAGTTCAAGGTTGTGGATGCGGTTGCCAGGAACCTGAAGAAAAGGGGCAGGAAGCTCAACACCAAGGACGGGGTAAAGCTGGTGACCGACAAGGGATGGTTCGTAATCAGGGCATCCAACACCGGGCCGAAGGTGAAGATGGTTGCAGAGGGGAAGAGTGACAGGCTGCTGGAAGAGATGCTTAAGGCAGGAAAGGAGGAGTTTGAGCAGGCCTATAAGGAGGTCTCTACAGGAGCCTGAATGGAAAGTGCATGTGAATAAGCCTGCAAGGCATGCTTATAAGTTGTTATAGCAACATATCTGCAGTGGTGCTTCTGTGGAGAAGACGATGGCAGACCTTGGTGAGCGCAGGCTGATAGATGCCATAAAGGGATGCTACGATTACGGGTGGGAAGACGATGATGCCGCATCCATACCAGCAGGCAGGGCATATACTCTCATAACCGCAGATTCCATATCAAGAAGCTCGCACATGCCAAAAGGTGTGGGATGGGATAAGATAGGGTATTTCTTTGCGGCCCTTAACCTAAGCGATATAGCTGCAATGGGCGGCAACCCGAAATACTTCATGTCCGCGCTTACGCTGCCCAGAAGCACCAGGGTTGCGGAGCTCAGGTCCCTGGAAAAGGGCATTGGGAGATGCCTTGGGAGATATGGCGTGAAGGTAATAGGAGGCGACCTTAAGGAGGGCGCCGAGATGTGCATGACTGGAATTGCGATAGGAACTGTACAGAAGGACAGGATACTTAGGCGCAGCGGCGCCAAGGAAGGGGACCTCGCCTGCCTTACGGGAAAGCTTGGAAGGAATGGAGCGGCATACAGGATGTGGAAGGAGACGGGCAATAAGAGATGGGGGGAGATGGTGCTTGACATGGAACCCCGGGTAAAGGAAGGTATGGTTATTTCGGAATGCAGGGCATCGTGTGCAATAGACCTCTCTGACGGACTCTTCGCCGCGCTCTGGCAGCTTGGAAAATCCAGCGGAAAAGGCTTTGAAATAGATTATTCCAGGATACCAATAGACAGCCTTGCCCTGAAAACTAGCGACAGGCTCGGCATACGCATAGATGACATGGCATTCGAATTTGGGGGGGAGTATGAACTGCTCTTCACCATATCCCCAAGAAGATTGCACCTGCTTGCGAATGCCGCGGTAAGGGCTGGATTCGGCTTCAGCGTGATAGGCGAAGTGAAGGGCTCTGCGGTGGTGCTGCGCAGGGATGGGAAGGCAGAGACAGTGCGCAGCAGGGGTTATGAGCACTTCAGGAAGTGATGCCATGCGCAGAGGATTCTTGGTGTG
>CAZLPL010000057.1:0-6412 GCA_964561405.1 Microcaldota archaeon | reverse complement strand
AACATTGCCAGAGCTTGGAAATAAGGTTGGGTTGAGCACAAGCGGGATAGAATGGCAAAGAAACGGTATAGAGAGTAGGTATGGCCTTAGATATCTGGCCGAGATAGACCTGGACAGGCTAGGATATCTCACATACATAGTCATGATCAAATTCTCTGGGAAGGTGCCGGATGTGGATCAGATGAGGAAAGTTCTGGACCAGGAGAAGCCTGTTCAGCTCGCGATGCTGACCAAGGGCAATTATGATCTGCTGCTTTACGTAGTGCTGCCAAAGGAAGGGGACACGATGATGAGCTTTTACAATATGCGCAGCAGGATGTTTCCGGATTATGACCTTCAGCTTTATGTTGCGCCTTTCTACCAGTCTTACTCTTTTGTCCCCCTCAGAAACTCATTCTTTGATATGCTGTCTGAGAAGCTATGGACTAGAAGCAAGTCCGAACCCAGGCCGCAAGGAAACTACCTGCGCAATAGGGAGTACGCGCTTCTAAAGGAGCTTAATAATGACGGATCCATGGATTTTAGCAAGATAGATAGGAAATATAATTTGGCAGAGGGTAGTGCAAGATACACATACCACAAATTACTAAACTCTGGAGTCATAAGGAGGATAACCATAACAATGGAGAGAGTGCACATCAAATACGTCTCTGTGATAATACTCGAAAAAATAAACCACATGAAATATCTGAAGGACAGGAACGTGGTCCTGAGGAACATAATAGAAGACAGTGATGACAGCATCATGAACCGGTACGCACTTGAAGGGGACATAAAGCTCCCCGAAGGAGTCCTGTTCGTGCTGCCGGTGCTGAAGGAAGGAGATTTCGAGGGGGTCAATGCAGTTCTCAGCAAAGTCAATGGAATGAGCGTTTCGAGCATGATAGCAACGAACGTGCTGGTAGGAACCCTATGCTACAGGAAGCTGGATGGAAAGAACACGCTGCAGTACAGGATACTTAACGAGCACACCGCGGATGATAGCTCAATGATGAAGCAGAATGCAGGGCTTTGGTTTGAATGACAACGGAGCTATGGCTAATAGTAGCTGCATGGCGTGATGACATAAGAAGCCACAATAAGAATTTTAAGCTCGTGAGATGTCATATACAGCATGGAAATGTCCGACGAGGAACTTGGCGCTCTGGACCAGAATGTCAGCAGCAAGATCAGGAAGGACTCTAAAATATCCAAGTATATAATAACCATAGGCAAGAAGGACCTTCTTTTTTATCAGCAGACTGTGAAGCAGTTTGTGTCAATAATTCAGAAGGTCGCGAGGCTGTACAGGCAGAAGATATCGTCCGGTGAATTAGATGCTGACATCGTAAGGCTGCTTGAGAGAAATGTGCCGGAGGACATGCTGCCATATGTAAGGAAGAGGCATCCGTTCCTGAATTTTTCAAGACTTGACTTCCAAGGAAGGTACATAGTAGAATACAACCTCGGATCGGCATTCTTCATATTGACATCCGTTGTGGAGAGATCAATGAGCGAACTTGGAATTGGCGAGAGACGTGGGCTTCTCCCAAGTGCACAGCGCTCGGATGAAGGTGGGACGCTGTTGTGGGAGAGGGTGTTCGCCCCGCTGGTCGGAAGTGCCAAGCATAGGAGCATAGCCATACTTGATAGGATAGGTAGTAATTACTCCACAAATATATTCGGGGACTTGGAAGCGTTGGCCAGGTTCATATCGTCCAATTCGGATGTGAAGGTTGTATTCCCATGCTCCGACAAGGAGCTTGCTTATGAAAACGGGGTTTTGGTGCACAAGAAGTCTGGGGTGAGGATAGGTGCAGTGCATATTGCGGCAAGCGAAGGGCCAAATTTTGAGAGGTGGAAAGCGCTTGCAGGGGGCCCTATATTCGAGGCATACATGGAAGGCAACGTTGAACTGTGGCCGCCCCTTGCCAATTCCATAATGACATCCAAATTCATACTCGCCTATCTCTCGGATGCGCGGTGGGATGAGACACTACAGATATCGCAAGGTGAAAGGGTGTTTCTTAATGAAGTGCTGCCCTGGGCCAGAATCTTGACCCCTTCTGAGGCACAGACTGCAAAGTGGATGATAAGGAATGGGCTTAAAGTCGCAGTTAAGATAGGGCATGGCAGCGGAGGTAGAGAAGTCTATATACTGGACAAATACACCAATGGCTATGCGAATATACTTAACAGGTTGGCCAAGAAAGGCAATTACATGTGCATGAACTACGCGCCTGCAGACGAAGTCAAGGGCGGGCTCGTAAGCACAATGGATGCCCTGGTGTTCATCAGAACGCCTGAAGAGATCGTTTCGCCTAAGAACATAATGCTGTTCTCCAGGGTGTACAAGGGGGAGAAGGCAAATATGGCTGGAGAAGGTGCAGGAATATCCCCTGTAATGGTCCCAAAGGAGTAGACCAGGCATTGCGGATATAAATTTCCAGTCCGAAAATTGCAATTTTAAGCCGATAGTAATTAATATCAGATCAGGCATTTATAGTCTGCGTTGATTGGATGACTGTGCAGAGGCGGAAGCCTCCGATATTACTAGGGATAGCGCTTAGCTCTGATGCTTCAGGCGCGGACGTCGTAAGAGGGCTGCAACGTGGAGCACAGCGTTCTGCGCTCTGGTGCGTGGCAGTGAAAAGCATAGGTGAGATACGCCTGGCACGCGAGGTACTGGAAACCGCAAGCCCCATGCTATATGAGAAGATCGGCCCGGAATGGATGAGCGAATGGGCACCGCTAATAAGGACTGCCCCACAGTTTGAGGCAAGGCATGTAATTATAGATACTCTTCTAAACCAGCTTAAAATCACCCAAGTACTCGAAATCGGTGCAGGACTATCCCCGCGCAGCCTTTATATGTCTAAAGAGGGTGTGGCATACTCAGACCTTGACCTCCCCTTTGTAGCTGCCCTTAAAGGGGAAGTAGCGGAAAGGATTGGCTCGGCGCCTTCAAGTACATTGACGATAAATATGGGGTCTGCAGATAAAAGCACAGCTATGGCTAATGCAGTGAGGCAATTTACCGGAAAGAAGCGCATTGCAGTAGTAATGGAAGGAGTACTGCGTTATCATAGCATAGATGAGAAGATAAAGATATTGAGCAACATAGCAGAGGTACTTGGCCAATTCAAGCCTGGCAGCGTATTGATAACACCTGATAGGAATGCCATAGAAGCGTTGATGCATGAAGACCGAATTAGCGGAAGCCCAGGACTACTTGATAGGAATACAGGCTCCAAGCTTGCTGGAAATATGTTCAGGACCTTTGAGGAAGCCGAGAAGCTTTACCTTGACATGGGATTTGAGATAAGTGGGCGACACCCATTCGGATCGGTTGCAGGTTTGATCTCCCCAATAAGGCTTCGTAATGCAGGGATCGAACTCACGGATCGGCAGGTAGCAGATATGCTCGGGCCGTACCAAGTGCTTCTTATGAGATTGAAAAGGCAGTAGAATCAGCAGTTGGGGGCTAGAGCATTTTTTCATAGTATATGCGTTCGGTGGTATCATATATCCTCTCGCGCCTGAGCTCCCTGTAGGAATTCTTGCGGTACATTGTCTGCGCTGCCGTCTGTTTTATTGTAGTGTCCAGCACTATGCGCATGCAGCCTAGCCCGCGTGCAGTCCTCTCCAGCAGGCTTAGCATCGACTGCCCTATACCCTTACGCTGGAAGTCTGGATGCACCCTTATCCGCTTTACTTCGGCCGTGCCTTCGGATATGACTCTGACAGCGCCAGTGGCAACTATCCTGCCATCTACTTCGCCAATGAAGAACCTGCCGGTCCTGAGGTACTGCGCCGCGATGTCATCAAGGTCATCGTAGTAGCCGTTCACGTTCCACAGGAATGCATCAGTATTCTCCAAGGATACCCGGTTTAGCTCGATTATGGCCATTTTGTCAGATTCCCGGTAGTCCCTTATAGAAAAGCCACTGACAAAAGCCATAGCATTTACCTTTTAGGGTTTTTACCACACACAACATATATATTCTGTCAGGAATCATGGCAGGCGCAAGGAAAATTATGGAAAAGCTTTTAATAGCAGTTACGGCCATTACATCTACAATATCCTGGTTTTGCCATGAATATGGAAGACATTACATCACTTGCCAAGAGGAGGGGCCTTTTCTGGCCCACCGCAGACATATACGGAGGCATTGCAGGGTATTATGACTACGGACACGTAGGTGCGCTGCTTAAGAGGAAGCTTGAAAGCGCATGGATATCATTTTTCATAGACTCTGGAGACAACTATTACCTGCTTGACACATCAACAATACTTCCTGAGAAGCCGCTCGTTGCGTCCGGGCATGCAGCTCTTTTCAATGACATACTCGTCTCGTGCGCAAGATGCAAAACATATTACCGTGCGGATGTGCTTATCTCAGACTCTGGGATTAAGGTGTCTGAAGGAGCTGGACCGGAAGAGATAGACCAGGTAGTAGAAGACAATAAGATAGCATGCCCGAAGGACGGGGGTAAGCTCGGCAAGTCAAGGTCGTTCAACATGATGTTTGACGTGTACCTCGGGCCTGACAGGTCTGAGAAAGGATATTTGCGCCCTGAGACAGCGCAGTCAGTGTACCTGAACTTCTTCAGGGAGTTCAACGTCCTTAGGAAGACGATGCCTGTGGGACTCGCCCTTATTGGAAAGGCTTACAGGAATGAGATATCCCCAAGACAGGGGCTCTACAGGCTCAGGGAGCTTACCCAGGCGGAGCTGCAGATATTCTTCAATCCAGAATCCTTCCCTCTTGACATAGGGAAATTCGAGGAGCGAGAGCTCACGGTATTTTTCTACGGGGCGGAAAAGAGCGAGAGGATAAAGGTAATGGACGTCATAGGGAAGCACGGCATACCTGAGTTCTACGCCTACCACATGGCACTTATAGACATATTCTACACAGAGGTCCTTCGCGTTCCAGTATCAAGCTTCAGATTCTTCGAAAAGGGCGGGAACAGCAAGGCGTTCTACAACAAGGTGCACATGGATCTGGAGGTATATGTGGATAGCTGGGGCGGATTCAAGGAGGTTGGCGGCCTCCACTACAGGACAGATTATGACCTGAAGTCGCACTCGAAAGGTTCGAACAAGGACTTCTCCGTGCTCGTGGACGGCAAGAGGTTTGTTCCACATGTGCTGGAGCTAAGCTTTGGCATAGACAGGAACGTGTGGATGCTTTCCGACACCATGTTCGCCAAGATAGGTAATGAGGCTCCCCAACTATCTCGCGCCTTTTGCAGCAGGCATATTCCCGCTGCAGCATGAGGATTCTATAGAGAAGGTGGCAACGTCCCTGCACAAAAAGCTGAAGACAAAGTTCAGGATAGAGTATGACGATGCAGGATCGATAGGCAGGAGGTATGCCAGGATGGACGAGATAGGGACGCCATTCTGCATAACTGTGGATTACGAGACAGTTGACACGGAATCCCCGAACCACAATACGGTAACGGTAAGGTACAGGGATGAGAAAAAGCAGGAGAGGGTAAAGATAGAGGATGTAGCAGCGTTCCTCGAAAAGAACACGAAGCTTGATGTGCAGGATTTTATTGGGTGATGTGATTGGCTGAGTATAAACTTGGGCTCATGATTGGCGATTTGAAGGACAATGCGCCCCTTGCCGCAAGCGTTGGCGGCAGGGAGTTTGCCGTTGTGAAGATCGAAGGGAGGATACACGTGATTGACGGCAGGTGCAGCCACAAGGGCGGGCTCCTGGGGAAAGGACATGTAGATGGCGTAAGGATAGTGTGCCCGCTTCATGAAGGCGCTTTCAATGTCGAGACCGGACAGGCGGATGAGAATACGCCTTGGGTTACTGACATAAATGCCTATAGGGCCAGGGTAGATAATTCCACAGGGGAAATATACGTAGAGTTTTGATTATATGGTAAAGAATGAAAGGCTTCTTAGCGAGATCGCACAGGAAAGGATATCCAGGCTGCTCGGGCTGGCCAAGGAACGCACTATAAAGATGGGAAGGCCCGACACGCTGGCGGACAGGTATGTGGACATTGCAAAATCCATCAAATCCCACTACAGGATAAGATCTGCAGGATACATAAATAAGATACTGTGCAAGAAGTGCAACATGGTTCTGATAGAAGGCCTTAACGCAAAAGTTAGGATACCAAGCGATAGGAATTACAGGGCAGTAGTTTGCAGCAGGTGCGGTTCTGAGAAGCACATATTCTACAGGTAGCATGAAGCAGGTGCTATTTCGCACCCAGAGTCGTTATTATAAGATCCGCGAAATCATATATCAGGTCAGGATTTGAGAGCGTGAGTATGCCTTTGTCGGACTCCATGTCGGAGTGGGACCTCACGCCGCGGTAAAGGCTGACCAACCTTATCGATTCGTCATCCCTGGGCACTGCAACTTTTACCCCGGAGATTATGTTTGCACGTGCGAGTATT
>CAZLPL010000056.1:0-6424 GCA_964561405.1 Microcaldota archaeon | reverse complement strand
CTTTTCTATGAATAGAGGAATTCTACAGAGCCATAATAAGTGTGTTTTCATTCCCTAAGGAAGATCTTAGAACCACTAACCAAATGGCCTTAGGATAATTTGTCGAAATAATCCCAGATTTGTCGAAAAAATGGTATTAATTCGACAAAGCCTATAAAATGGACTTATACTGTACAGCAAGGGCCTTGGAGAAACGCTTATAAGTCTTATTATGCAAGTATTTGTGGAACGTTCACGGTTAGTGCTCATTTTATCACTTTTAGGTGAATTATTGTCGTTGAAGAGCGATCACGAACTCGTACCTGTGCATGAATTGATGAGTGATAAGGAAGTCGAATCCTTGCTTAGTAAGCTTAACATAACGCTGAACAACCTACCCAAGATACTGGAAAGCGACCCTCAATCAGTCAAGCTTGGTGCAAGACCAGGGCAGGTCATAAGGATATTCAGGAAGGACGGGAAGAGCGAGTATGAGTATTACAGGAGGGTAGTAGAGGGATAAATATGCAGGATGCCAACGTATTACTTAAATCTTACCTCGAATCAAACAGCCTAGTGCAGCACCAGGTGGAGAGCTTCAACAGGTTCCTTGACAGCGGGCTGCAGGCAGTGGTGAATAGACAGGGAACCATAGAGCCTAGCGTTGAAGGCTTTGCGCTTAAGCTCGGAAAAGTCAGGCTGGAGAAGGCATCAGTAATAGAGGCAGACGGGTCAAGGAGGCCAATAATGCCCAACGAGACAAGACTGAGGAACCTAACATATGCGGCGCCCATATTCATAGAAGTCGTGCCAATCATAAGAGGGATAGAAAAGGCAGCCTCATTCGGAGAGGTCTTCGTAGGCGAGCTGCCGATAATGATAAGGTCAAACCTCTGCTATTCAAAGACGCTTACAAGAAACCAGATGATAGAAGCCCATGAGGACGTTGACGACCCGGGAGGATACTTCATAATAAAGGGAGTGGAAAGAGTGCTTATAGGCCTGGAGGACGTTGCAGCCAACAGAATAATAACAACGAAGAAGAAAGGAGGAGACAAGGTAAACAGCGTTGTCTTCTCCACAGCGCCAGGCTTCAGGGCAAGGTGTGTGGTGACAAGGACGCAGGGAGGGGTATTCTCCGTGGACTTCCCAACAATACCTAAGAGCCTAAACTTCATATTGCTGCTCAAGGCCCTGGGAATAAAGCCGCAGGAGATGCTTGAGCTTTCAGGAGACCTCATGTCATTCAAGAACGACATGATGCTTAACATAGAGCTTGCTGAGGCGAAGGACATAACTGCGAACGAAGCTTTGATAGAGTTGGGCAAATTCTCTGCGCCTGGACAGGCGAAAGAATACCAGCAGAAGAGGGCAGAGACGCAGATAGACAACTACCTACTCCCACACATAGGGGAGACTGCCGAAGACAGGAGGACGAAGGGCAGATACATCATACAGATGGCGAGGAAGGCCACTGTCATAGCAAACGGCATGGCCAAGGAGGACGACAAGGACCACTACGGCAACAAGAGGGTCAAGTTCTCAGGAGAGCTCATGGAGGAGCTTTTCGCATATGCTTTCAGATTTTTCGTAAAGGAAGTGAAATACCAGATAGAGAGGACGAGCGCCAGAGGCAGGAAGCTCAGCATTCAGTCAATAATAAACCCTGACACTATAACTGACAGGATTGCATACGCCATGGGTACAGGAACATGGGTTGCCGGACAGACAGGTGTGTCGCAGGTGCTTGACAGGACAAACCTCATAAGCACATATACGCACCTGAGGAGAGTAAAGTCTCCGCTGGCAAAGAAGCATCCCCATTTCAAGGCCAGGGACGTACATGGAACCCAGTGGGGCAAGATATGCCCGTCCGAGACGCCTGAAGGGCAGGAGGTAGGGCTTACAAAATATCTTGCGCTGATGTCCAAGATAACAGTCGGTGCAGATGAGGCTTCAGCAGAGCAGAAGATAAGAGATCTTGCAAAGATAGAGCCTCTGTAAGGTGGTGCTATATGGTAAACAAGGATGACAAGAAGAGCAAAGGAAGAGCATACGTATATATGAATGGAAAAGTTCTTGGAACCGTGGAGAGCCCTGAGGGACTTGTAAACGAGATACGCACCGCGAGGAGGAAGGGAATGATCTCTGGAGAGATCAATGTAAGCTTTAACGAGAAGCTCAATTCAGTAAGCATAAACACAGACCGCGGAAGGATAAGGAAGCCGTATGTAATAGTTGAGAATGGAAGGTCAAAGCTCACTAGCGACGTGGTTGAAAAGATGAAGGCAAAGGAGGTAAACTTCAACTATCTCCTGAGGAATGGCATAGTAGAGTACCTTGACGCTGAAGAAGAGGAGAACACTCTTGTGGCGCTGAGCGAGGGGGATATAAATGAGAAGACCACGCACCTTGAGGTAGACATAGCAGCCATATTCGGGTTCACGATAAACACTTCCCCGTACCCGGAGCACAACAGTCTTGCAAGGCACGCCATGCTTGCGAACTTCACGAAGCAGGCCGAAGGCCTTTACGCAATGAACTTCAACCAGAGGTTCGATTCAAGGTCATACATCCTGTTCTATCCGCAGAAACCAATGGTTTCTACAGTAGCCTATGAGGGAGTGAACATGAACAGCCACCCGAGCGGGCAGAATTTCGTAGTGGCGCTTTCCACTTACTACGGATACAACATGGCAGACGCCATAGTGCTCAACAGGGCAGCGGTGGACCGCGGCCTGGGAAGGTCGATGTTCTACAAGACATATGTTGACGAGGAGAGGAGATATCCTGGAGGTCAGAAGGACAAGTTCAAGGTGCCTCCACCAACTGCGGACGGATACATGGGAGAGCACGTATACTCAAAACTCAGCGAAGATGGGATAATAGAGCCGGAGATGGATGTTGCAGAAGGAGACGCACTCATAGGAAAGGTAGCCCCACCAAGGTTCCTTGAAGAGAACATAGGGGCAGGAGGGCTTGAGGAGAAGATGAGGGACGACACAGTAGTGCTCAAAACCGGAGAGAAGGGAGTAGTAGACAGCGTTGTATTTACAGAATCCACAGGAGCGACAAAGATAGTGAAAGTTAGAGTGAGGAGCCTTAGGATTCCGGAGAATGGGGACAAATTCGCGAGCAGGCACGGGCAGAAGGGAGTGGTTGCACTGATAGTGCCACCTGAAGATATGCCTTTCACTGCAGAGGGAGTGGTGCCTGACCTGCTCCTCAACCCCCACTCGATACCTACCAGGCTCACCTTTGGGCACCTCCTCGAGATGCTCGCTGGCAAGGCAGGAGCGGTGGCAGGAAAGCAGATGGACGGAACTGCATTCGCACAGAAAGGCACTGACAGGATAAATGATTATGGAAACATGCTCGAGGCAAAAGGCTTCGAGAAGTTCGGAAACGAGGTTCTTTACGACGGCATGACAGGACTTCCATTCAGGGCGGCGTTGTTTAACGGAGTGGTATACTACAACAGGCTTTACCACATGGTAAGCAACAAGATACAGGTGAGGAGCAGAGGCAAAGTGCAGATACTCACACACCAGCCCACGGAAGGAAAGGCGAGGCAGGGTGCCCTCAGGTTCGGGGAAATGGAACGTGACGCGCTTATAGGATACGGCGCCAGCCTGCTTCTCAAGGAGAGGCTCCTGGACCAGAGCGACAAGGCTGATGTCCTTGTGTGCAAGAACTGCGGATCGATAGGATATTACGACAGGATAAAGAAGGCAATGATATGCCCGCTGGACAAGGGAAGCGATTTCGTTGAGGTAGAGATAAGCTATGCATTCAAGGTGCTGCTCGACGAAATAAGGTCGCTGCACATAATGCCCAGCATAAAGCTGAACAAGTAGGTGCTCCTATGCAAACAGAGGTTATAGACCATATAAAATTCGGAATATTGAGCCCGGATGACGCGAGGAAGATCAGTGTTGCTAAGCTGACAGTGCCGGACACCTACAACGAGGACGGATACCCCATAGAGGGGGGGCTGCTGGACCAGAGGCTGGGAGTCATAGACCCTGGACTGCTGTGCAAGACCTGCAGCGCGAGGGCGAAGTCATGCCCAGGACATTTCGGAAGGATAGAGCTGGTCAGGCCTGTAATACACTCCGAATTCTCAAAGATAATATACATGATACTACAGTCAACATGCAGGAACTGCCACAGGATACTCCTGAGCGATGAGCACATCTCCCAGATACAGGGCAAGATGAAGGATATAGTGGAGGTTTCTGATGAAGAAGTCGAAGAGGGCACCTACGAGAAGGGCTCTGCCTCGATACTCAAGAAGCTCAAGAACATGAAGAAGTGCGAGAGATGCGGCACGCCGAAGGGCAAGCTCAAGTTCTCTGCGCCTACATATTTCTACGTGGATGACTACAAGCTGAAGCCTGACGAGATAAGGGACGTGCTATCAAAGATAAGCAACGACGACCTTGAAATGCTCGGAATAGACGGGGCTGTGAGCAGGCCAGAATGGCTCATACTCAGCGTTCTGCTGGTTCCTCCTGTCAATGTAAGGCCCTCCATAACCCTGGAGAGCGGAGAGAGAAGCGAGGACGACCTCACGCACAAGCTCGTAGACGTAATGAGGATCAACCTCAGGCTTGAACAGAACCTGAATGCAGGTGCTCCGCAGATAATCATAGACGACCTGTGGGAGCTGCTGCAGTACCACGTAACAACATACTTCAACAACGAGACGGCAAGCATACCTCCAGCAAGGCACAGGAGCGGAAGGGCCCTAAAGACCCTGGCCCAGAGGCTCAAGGGCAAGGAGGGAAGGTTCAGGTACAACCTTAGTGGAAAGAGGGTCAACTATTCGGCAAGAACAGTCATAAGCGTAGACCCGAACATAAACATAGACGAGGTAGGAGTCCCATTCGACATAGCATCAAAGCTCACGGTTCCTTTCTATGTAACGGCATGGAACATAGAGAAGGCCAAGGAGCTGCTGGCCAACACCGAGTACCCGATGGTAATGAATGTCATAAGCAGCGACGGCAAGAGAAAGAGGGTAATAGATGCAAACCGCGAGGAGCTGATAAAGGAGCTCAAGGCTGGCGACATAATGGAAAGGCAGCTGGTAGACGGTGACATAACGCTATTCAACAGGCAGCCTTCACTGCACAGAGTATCCATAATGTCCCACAAGGCGAAGGTGCTTGAGGGCAAGACATTCAGGATGAATTACTGCGTTACACCCCCTTACAACGCAGACTTCGACGGAGACGAAATGAACCTCCACGTGCCACAGAGCCTGGAGGCGCAGGCAGAGGCCAAGTACCTCATGAGTCCACAGTACCAGGTCTTCTCACCCAGGGATGGAGAGGCAATAATAACCAACAACGAAGACGGAATAACAGGCATGTACCTGCTTACCAAGGATGATGCACTTCTAACTCCAGAAGAGGCAGTCTACCTGCTGTCAATAGCCCAGATATACGAGCTTCCAAAGCCAACGAAGGAGGGAATGTACAAGGGCAAGGACATCTTCTCGATGCTTCTTCCTGAAGAGCTAAGTTTTGAAGGCAAGTCAGGAGGTACGCCTTTCGTGGTAAAGAAGGGTAAGCTGCTGGAAGGTATAGTCACAAAGGACACCTACGGCAGGGGTAACAACAGGCTCATGATAAAGATAGGGAAGGACTTCGGGGCAGAGGTCCTCAAGAAGTTCATATTCGTATCATCAAAGGTGGCCGATGCATATGTCACAATGATGGGCGTAACGGTGGGAGTCAGGGAGTACACCACGAGCAAGAAGCTTGAGGAGGAGAGGGTTAGGCTCCTTGAAGAGACCTTCGCCAAGATCAACAGGCTCATAGACGACTACAAGTCCAGGAAGCTTGAACCACTCATAGGGTACACTCTCAGGCAGTCGCTGGAGAGGATGATAATAGCCGAGCTGAACCTGGTAAGGGACCATGCAGGTCAGACGCTGCTGAAGTACGAGACTGCGGAGAATTCAGCAGTAGAGATGGCCCGTTCAGGATCCAGAGGAAGCCTGCTCAATATAGAGCAGATGACCATGTTCCTTGGACAGCAGGCAACGCTGAGCGGGGGCAGAATAAAGAGAGGATACTACACCAACAGGGTACTCCCCCACATAGCCCCTGGAGACGTGAGGCCTGGAGCAAGGGGATTCGTCTCAACATCATACTACTCCGGACTGTCACCTACAGACCTGTTCATGCATGCTGTAGGTTCAAGAGGATCAGAGGTATACAAGGCCCTGCTTACGGCAAGGTCAGGATATCTCTACAGGAGGCTTTCAAACGCCCTGCAGGATTACTCTGTCAGCAGCGACTACAGCGTCAGGGACGCCAACAACAACCTTATTGAAACAGTTTACGGAGGCGACCGCATAAGTCCGGTGAACGTTCAGTTTGCCAAGATGGCTGCGGAGGAAGGTGAATGAATATGGCCAAGGCAAAAGATAGCT
>CAZLPL010000055.1:5717-6464 GCA_964561405.1 Microcaldota archaeon | reverse complement strand
CGTTGCGCCGAGGCCCGACAAGGACCCTGCGATAATGATAAGCTACAAGTCCAAGGACAGAAGCGGCGTCTTCACCACGAAGCAGATCGACAAGCCCTTCGTTACCGTGTGCAGGGACGAAAAGGATATGATAGGCAAATTCGTAGAGCTCATAAAGGAAATAGATCCGGACATAATATCCGGATACAATTCTTCCAATTTCGACGTGCCATACCTTATGAAAAGGGCAAAGAAGCTCGGCGTCGCATTCGACATAACAAGATATTCAGAGGAAGCCCGCGAGGAGAACCACGGGCTGGTGCAGATGATAAAGATACCTGGGAGGATAAACCTAGACATGTACAATGTCACCAAGTTCATATCGATAGTAGGTGCATCTGAAAAGCTGCTAAAGATAAACCGCCTCACCTTGTTCGAGGTGTATCAGGCCATAACCGGAGATACAAAGAAGACGGTGGACAAGACGAACATATGGCAGCAGTGGGATGGCCCAAGGGAGGAGCTGGAGAACCTTGCAGAATACTCCCTCAGCGATTCCATCTCCCTGGAGAAGCTGTACGACTTCTTCGTACCTCTTGAGATAGAAATGTCGAAAGTATCAGGGCTCACGCTTTCAGAGACTGCAGTGTCCACCACCGGCCAGCTGGTCGAATATCTTCTAATGGCATACGCCACATGGAACAACGAGCTCATACCAAACAAGCCTACCGAGTCAGAGATAATGGAGCGCAATTCGAATCCTATCGA
>CAZLPL010000055.1:0-5707 GCA_964561405.1 Microcaldota archaeon | reverse complement strand
CCGGAGGCAGGCATATACAAGAATATATCTGTATTCGATTTCAGGGGCCTGTATCCATCAATAATAATAGCAAACAACATAGACCCAGCAACAGTGTGCAGTGGCTGTGCTGACTATTACGAGTCACCTACCGGAGCAAGATTCAGGAAGTCCCCTACCGGCATAATACCAAAGGTTTTGCAGCTGCTTATATCAGAGAGGACGGATGTCAAGAAGAAGTACAAGAAGGATCCAGACAATATCTACCTGGGTGCACGTTCCCAGGCCCTCAAGATACTTGCAAACTCCTTCTACGGGTATCTTGGATACGCAAGATCAAGGTGGTACTCACGCGACTGCGCGGGAAGCGTCACGGCCTTCGGCAGGGCGGTAATAATGAATACCATGAACGATGCGGAGCAGGAGGGCTTCAAGGTGGTCTATGGTGACACCGATTCGGTATTCCTGCTGATGCAGTCCAAGACAAAGGAAGACGCAATGGCCTTCCTGCAGAAGATAAACACCAAGCTTCCAGGATCGATGGAGCTCGAGCTTGAGGACTTCTACACAAGTGGTGTATTTGTAGGTAAGAAAGACAAGGCAGGCTCAGGCGCCAAGAAGAAGTACGCCCTCCTATCCGAATCCGGAAGGATAAAGATAAAAGGCTTCGAGCTTGTGAGAAGGGACTGGTCAAATGTGGCAAGGGAGACCCAGAAGAGGGTCCTGGAGGCAATACTCAAAGAGGGCAGCAAGGAGAAGGCATCAGCAATAGTCAAGGGCGTAGTGAAAGACCTACAGTCAGGCAACGTCAAGCTTAAGGACCTAGTAATATACACACAGCTAAGGAAGGGCATAGACAAGTACGACAACAATTCGCCAGAGCTGTCAGCGGCAAAGAAGGCGCTAGCCAACAACGTAAAGAGGCGTGACGAGCTAGAAGGGGCCACAATCGGCTACATAATAACAATGAACGGCAATTCCATTTCTGACAAGGCGGAGATCGAGGATACTGCAAGCAGCTACGATCCCGAATACTACATAAACCGCCAGGTCCTTCCAGCGACTCTGAAGATACTCAAGGAGCTCGGTCTCAGCGAGGAAGAGCTCAAGGGCAGAGGCTCGCAAAAGAGGCTTTGACAATGGAATATGACTACAATATGCTAAAAGAGGCCGGAAAGGTGTCCAGCCAAGCGCTGCAGCGCGCAAGGGAGACCATAAGGCCAGGGATGAAGCTCTTAGACATTGCCGAAGATCTCGAAGCATTCATCAAAGGAAAGAGATGCGAACTCTCATTCCCTGTCAACCTATCGATCAATGAGAGCGCCGCACACTATACTCCCGAATATGGTGACGCATCCATACTTCCTGACGGGTCAGTGCTCAAGGTGGACCTGGGAGCCAGGAAGGGCGTATACCTGACGGACTGCGCGATAACCCTGTCGTTTTCGGATAAGTACTCTGACCTAGTACGTGCAAGTGAGGAGGCGCTGGAGAGCGCCATAAGCCTTGTGCGGGCAGGAAGGCCAGTAAATGAGATTGGGCGTGAGATAGGCAGCGTAGCAAAGAAGCATGGTGTCAACCCAATAAGGAACCTCGGTGGGCACGGCATAGATCAGGACGAACTTCACGCAAGCGTATTCATACCAAACTATGACAATGGCGATGCAACTCATTTGGAGGAAGGCCAGGTGATAGCCATAGAGCCTTTCATGACTACCGGCGAAGGGCACGTGGTCAGTGCGGAGCACCTGCAGATATTCCAGAAAGTCTCAGACGGCCCGCTGAGGTCGCAGGAAGCCAGGGACGCGTCAGCCTTCATAGATAATAACTATCTCACATTTCCATTTGCAACGAGATGGCTGGTAAATGGCTTGGGCCTCGGAGAATTCAAGGCCAGAAAGGCCATTGCCGAGATGATGAATGCAGGCATGCTCGAACCGTTCCCTATGCTCGTGGAGCGATCCAAGGGTATGGTATCCCAACACGAGAAGTCCCTGATAGTTGAAAAAGATTCATGTGCCATTGTCACGTGAAATAGTGCCAACGCGCAAACAGGGCAGCAAAATAGGTAAACATATTAACATTTCATAAGCTATAATTACCGTTGGACATGAAGCTACAAAGCGCCATGGAGTACCTGACTACGTATGGTTGGGCTATATTGATAATAGGGCTAGTCCTAGCTGTACTTTTTGGCTTGATAAGCCAGAGCGCCCAGGGCCCTGCACAGCAGTGCATACTCCCTGCCGGTTTCTCATGCGTCAACTACTACATGTCCCAGAACGGGATGCTTGTGCTAAACCTGCTGCAGTCCACCCAGGATCCCGTGCAGGTCACGGCCGTGGGATGCAACAATCCCGAATCTGTATCATACATGGCACATCCAGCCAGCCAGCCTTATTTCTCTGCTCCAGTCAATATGCCAATAGGCTCCAACAGCACGTTCTACATACAATGCTATTCAAACTCCTCAGCTTATTTCGGAAATATAGGGGGCATCTACTCCGGGTATGTGATAATAAACTATACTAATGCGTACACGGAGTTTCCAAATACCATATACGGGAAGCTGGTTGTTAAGGTAACCCAATGATCTGGTCTTTATGAAGTGCCCATTCTGCGCGAACAGCAATACCGAAGTCGTGGACTCGAGAGAGGTCATGGAAGGTAACGGCATAAGGCGCAGGAGGGAGTGCGAATCCTGCGGCAAGAGGTTCACCACCTACGAAAAGGTGGATCTCGAGGGCATCGCCGTGATAAAGCGCGACGGCACGCGTCAGCCTTTCGACAAATCCAAGATACTTGGTGGCATAATGAAGGCCAGTGAGAAGAGGAACATAAGCAGGGAGTCCATGGATGCTATAGTGGACAAGATAGAGATGAAGCTTCGCCACAGCGGCATAAAGGAGATAAACTCCCGCAAGATCGGGGATATGGTCGTAAAGGAGCTTTTCAATGTAGATCCTGTTGCCTATATCCGTTTTGCCAGCGTATACTACAACTTCGATTCCCCTGAGGAGTTCAGGAAGTACGTGCTCATGCTTAAGAAGTCACCAAAAAGGAAAAGGTGACAATCATTCACACTTGGTGTAGCTGCACGACATGCAGGTGAAGCATCCGCCTTCGTTTACGAGAGTGTCCTCATGGCATGTAGGACACTTGTCTGGCTTTATCTCATGACCTTCTATCACTCCTTTCGATACCATGGTCTCCTGCCTTCCGTTCACGGCTTTTGGCGCCTCGTCCTCCCTGAGCAGCGCAGCGGCTGTGGCAGGCGCAACTATGCCTGCCATAACCTCGAGCGACTTCCCTATTGCGTCAGGCACGCTGTAGAATCTCATTCCCCTGTCCCATGCCACCGATGTGTTGGACTTTATGCCCTTGAGGCAGTGTACCACATCCTCGACGCTGCCGCCGAGCTGCAGGTACTTGCTTATCAGCTTGCCTATTGCCTCGGTATAGCTCTTCTCCTCGCTTCCGGACATGCCTAGGTTTATGAATACCTCCTTCATGGAGGTTGCATCGAAGTTGGCTGTGACGTAGAGGGAGTCTCCCTGAAACTTGACCTTCATGGTCTGCCCTGTGAGCAGCCTGTCCCTGTTCCATTCCATCTCCTTAATCTCGGCAGCCACAGGCACCTCCTTGTTGACCTTCTCCTCTTCAGTTATGAGTATCCCTTCCCTCGACCCTTCCCTGTAAACAGTTATGCCCTTGCATCCTGCCTCCCAGGCCTGGAAGTATATCTTCTCCACATCCTCAACAGTAGCTTCCCTAGGGAGGTTAACTGTAGATGATATGGCGCTGTCTATGTGATTCTGTATAGTCCCCTGCAGCCTCACCCTGAAATCAGCCTTTATCTTGTGTGCAGGCACGAAGAACTCAGGCAGTTTGCTGTCCTCTGCCACGTTGAACAGCTTCATGTATTCGAGCACCAGCGGATGGTACACCTTGAAGAACTCCTTGCTAAGCGACTCTGACCTTCTTGTGTAGCTGAATGCGAATATCGGCTCTATGCCGCTCGAAGTGCCAGCGAGTACCGAGATGCTTCCCGTCGGCGGTATCGTCAGTATGCATACGTTCCTAAGCCCGTATTTGTGCATCTTCTCCTGTATCTCCTTGGGCAGCGTCTTCACGAAAGCCATTGATAGGTGCTTTTCCGCGTCAAACATCGGGAAGGAACCCTTCTCCTTTGCAATCTCAATACTCTCATCATAAGCTGCGCACTTTATCTTGTCGAAAAGGTCGTCTACTATCGCCACTGCCTGCTCGCTATCGTACTTAACCTTCAGCTTCACGAGCATGTCTGCCAGGCCTGTGATTCCGAGGCCTATCCTCCTGCTGTTCCTGGCCGCCTCTGACTGCAGCTTTAGCGGATGCCTGTCGGAGTTGTAATCTAGGACGTCGTCAAGGAACCTCACGGACACTCTCACTGCCTTCTCCAGGCTCTGCCAGTCGAATGATGCCTTGTCGCTGAATGCGTTAACCACGAAGGATGACAGGTTCAGGCTCCCTAGGTCGCAAGCGCCATAAGGCTGTAGTGGCTGCTCAGAGCACGGGTTTGTGCTTATCACTTCCATGCCATTGTATTCGCTTGGGGAGTATCTCTTAACCGTGTCCCAGAATATAAGTCCTGGCTCTGCCCAGTCCCTGGCAGAAGTAACCAGCTCCCTCCACACATCCCTCGCCCTTATCTTATTCTCGATCCTCCCCACAGTCTTGTTCTCGAACCTTAGCGCGAACTCCTTATCATCCTTCACAGCCTGCATGAACTCGTCCGTTATCCTTACGCTTATGTTCGCGTATCTCACGTTCGCCAGGTTCCTCTTTACCTTTATGAAGCTCATTATGTCAGGGTGGTCAACGCCAAGCGTTATCATCAGGGCTCCCCTCCTGCCATGCTGCCCTATCGTGTGCGTGGTCTCACTGAATATGTTCATGAATGATACTGCTCCAGTAGACTCTGTGGCCGAATTATTCACAGGGGCTCCCTTTGGCCTGAGTATGCTTATGTCAGTTCCTACTCCACCTCCATAGCTGTACGTCCTTGCAGCTTCCTTGCACCAATCGAATATAGCCTCTATCGTATCGTCTTTTACAGGTATTACATAGCAATTCAGCAGCGTGGCCCTTCTCGGCTGCCCTGCACCGTAAAGTATCCTTCCTCCAGGCAGGAACCTAAAATCTGCAAGAAGCCACCTAAACTTCTCCTCCCATTCCATCCTTTTCTGCTCCGTAGGCTCTGCCTGCGCTATTGCGTTTGCCACTCGCGTCCACATCTGCGCAGGAAGCGTTTCTATAACCTTTCCGCTGCCATCCTTCAACGCGTATTTCTCAAAGAAAACCCGTGTGCGTATCTCATCCCCCCTGAAAAAGTCAAGCGTTTCAGCAGGCAAAGTAACTGGCTGCACTCCAGAAACAGATCCCTCCTTCTCAACAGTTTTCACATCCTTTTTAGTATCGTCCACAAAAACCACTCACACAACATATGGTATAAAGCCCCATTGCCCAATACCAAGTGTAGTGTGCATTAACTATATAAATACGCTTCTACGAACGTCTGGTATGCAATTCTACAGAAACAGGAATACCTATTTTTAAAACCTAACCCTCCCGACCATCCGGCTGCAGTAGGAACAGGCAGATATGCGATATTAAAGGCCTCGGCCGGGAGTTGAACCCGGTCCAAGAGATCCACAGTCTCCTATGCGAGCCGTTACACTACCAAGGC
>CAZLPL010000054.1:0-6821 GCA_964561405.1 Microcaldota archaeon | reverse complement strand
TCACTACGGTTGTTGTCGGGCCGCCGCCATGTAAAAACGTTACAAATATGACGATTAAAACAACTGCCAGAACCAACACTATAGGCACAACCTTGTTCATACTCTCCCTTACTATGCTGAATACATTAACTTAGCGCATCATTTATATTTGTTTATGTTAGTATTCTACTGTCAGATACGGCTTTCGCGAGTGCCCGACTGGCCTTAAGCTTGTAATATTAATAGGTGCAAATTTGGGAAGTGTCCCCAGGAAATGGAAGAAGAAAGGCAGAATGCGCTGGAAGTGGATCAAGAAGAGAAGGAGGAGAATCAAGAGGGCGCAGAAGAGGAGAGTTGGAGAGCTCTGACCTTACGCTAAAGAGTTAGTTGCATGGATTACAAAGTAAAAGACATGAAACTTGCTAAGCAGGGCAGCCTCCAGCTTGAATGGGCAGCTATGCATATGCCTGCGCTTGGTGACGTCAAGAAGGAGTTCGAGAAGTCCAAGCCGTTCAAGGGGCTGAAGATATCTGCCCTTCTGCACGTCACAAAAGAGACGGGCATACTTATGCTCAGCCTCAAGGCGGGTGGCGCGAGCGTCTCTCTGGGAGCTGGAAATCCTCTTTCCACCCAGGACGACATAGCCGCAGCTCTTGCAGACAATGGCATAAAGGTATTCGCATGGAGCGGCCAGAGTGTCAAGGAGTACAATGAGAATGTACACCGTGTGCTCGACTTTGATCCGGACATAATAATCGATGACGGTGCAGACCTCCACGCTGCAGCGCACGCCAAAGGAGTCAAGATAGACGTAATAGGCGGGACTGAAGAGACAACCTCCGGGATACACCGGATAAAGGCCATGGAAGCGCAGGGCGTGCTCAAGTATCCGATAATAGCAGTAAACAACGCCAACACCAAGTACCTGTTCGATAACAGGTATGGGACCGGGCAGAGCACTCTTGACGGAATAATCAGAGGGACTAATATCTTCCTTCCGGGAAAGATGGTTGTTATAGGCGGATACGGATGGGTAGGAAGAGGTGTCGCGATGAGGTTCAGGGGCATGGGTGCCCGTGTGATAGTTACCGAGGTGGATCCAATGAGGGCCTTGGAGGCCTGCATGGATGGCTTTGATGTCATGCAGATGGACGATGCCGCAAAGGTCGGTGACATATTCGTGACTGCGACTGGTGACATTGACATAATAGTGGGTAAGCATTTCAACAGCATGAAGGATGGCACAATACTTTCCAACACAGGGCATTTCGATGTGGAAGTTGATGTGAAGGCGCTTGAAGGCATGGCAGTAGGCAAAAGGAGGATCAGGAACAATCTTGACGAGTATACAATGAAGGACGGAAGAAGGCTCTACCTCATCGCCGAAGGAAGGCTTGTGAACCTAGGTGCTGCAGAGGGTCACCCTAGCGAGGTTATGGATCTTAGCTTCTGCAACCAGGCGCTATCAGCCAAATATGTTGTAGACAGGCATGGGCAGCTGGGCAACAATGTGTACAAGATACCTGACGACATAGACAACATGATAGCCAGCATAAAGCTCAAGTCAATGGGAGTCAAGATAGACAGACTCAGCGACAAGCAGAAGAAGTATCTGGACTCCTGGGACCTTGACGTCTAGCCAAGGGCTCTTGACTGGTATCTTCCCCTTGCCTCTATCTCTGAAAGCCGTGACAGCACATCATCTGCAGATTTTGCCAGGGTCGAATAGCTCTCCATAAAGACCTTGTAAAGATTCTTTCCTAACTGGCGTTTCATAAGCAGTACGTCCAAAGCCTTCTCCTCGCTGCTTGACACTGTGTCCGAAAGTCCCAGGTCGATTAGGTAAAGCTTGTTGCCTGATGTCATAAGATTGGCAGGCGTAAAATCACCGTGGGTTATGCCTGCATTATGCAGCTTTGCCAGGAGCGTGCCTGACAAGGATGCCATTTCGGAAGTAATATCGATGTCCTTAAGGAGCTGGCCGTCTATCCTTTCCATAACTATAGAGTTCTGCCCTACCGCTATGAGCCTGGGCACATTTATTCCGCAGTCCATGGCTCTCTTTATCAGCTTTGCCTCCTTTTTTGTCCTCTGGCGCCTGATCCTAGCGTCAAGGTCTGCTATCCGATAGCCCTTCGGATTTCGTGTCTTAACCACCATCCTCTTTCCAAAGGCGTCGATGGCATATATGGTGGCCTCTGCTCCTTCTCCTATCTTCTCCATGACCATTTCAATACACCCTCGCAGAGTCCAGCCTGTACCTCTGCTCAATATTGCATTTCTCCAGGGATGACGATGCGCCTGCCTTGAGTGACCTCTCAGCCACGAATGCTATCATTGCACCGTTGTCGGCATTGTACTGGTTCTCGGTGAAGCCCATCTTCGCGCCGTGATCAGAGGCTATCGCCTCTAGCATCTGCCTCAGCCTGGAGTTTTGTGCTACGCCCCCACATATGCAAAGCTCATCGCTGTTGGAAAGCAATAGGGCTCTTTCGGTGGCCTCGCAGAGCATGGAGAAGGCAGTCTCCTGGAGGGAGAAGCAGACGTCTTGCAGCCCTGCGGATTTTGATGCCTTCAAGGCATGCGTTAGTATCCCTGTGAAGGAGAAGTCCATGCCCTTTACAGTATAAGGCATGTCCATGTACCTGCCACCGGTTGCAGTCTTTTCCACTGTGGATCCCCATGCAGGGTCAAGGCCTGCGCCCCTCGCGAATGTGTCTAGCATGTTGCCTATGCCTATGTCAAAGGTCTCGCCCATGACCTTGTAGTGCGGATGGGGATCGTCAGTTAGCTTGAGTATCTGTGAATTGCCCCCGCTCACGTATAGCACTAGGGGGTTGTACATTCCTGCATTGACACGCGCTATCTCTATGTGGCCTATGCCATGATTGACGGGTGCTATAGGCAGCCCCAATCTTTGGGCTATGGTCTTTGCGGCTACCTGTCCTACCTGCAGGCAGCTGCCTATGCCCGGACCCTTGGTGTATCCTATGCCCTCCAGTTCGCTGGGCTTTACTTGAGCAGCCTCCAAAGCTTGGGATATTACGCAGTGTACGTTCTGCACATGGTGTTCGGCAACCTGCCTGGGTATCATGCCCTTTGTACCTATCTTGTACATGGCCTTTATGTTAGCCAGCACCTTTCCATCGTCGACTATCCCTACGCCGAGAGTGTGGGCGCTGCTTTCTATCCCTAATGTAAGCATCTAATCACGGTGCTATCCTTTAAGCATGAATTCGTCCATCCTGTCCTTCAGCTTTGACTTCCTCTCCCTGTGAATAGACAGGAAGCTGTTTATCTTTTGGGCGAGGTCCTTCTTATGCTCTCCGGCGAGCATGGTCCCCTTCCTCTCGCCTTCGAATATCATTGCCAGCTTGTCATCGTCCGGCTCGAACATATATTTATAGTACTGGCATACGGCGCACTTCTCAGGATCGCCACCTAGCTTCTTCTGAAGTTCTGCTGTAGACTGCTGCCCCGTTATTGCCTTGTTCACTTTCTTCACTACAACTTCAGGAGAGTCATCCAGGTAGATTGTGTTATTAGGGTCGCTTGATGACATCTTAGGGCTGCCGTTGAGGGAGGGCATGAACTTCGAGTGCATTATTGCGGGCTTGTAGTACCCTAGCTTCTCTATTGCGTTCCTTGCCACCCTGAAATGTACATCCTGATCAATGCCGAGCGGTATGAGGCATGGAACGTTCTTGCCCTTTTGCACCGATTTTAGGAAGGCCGGAACGGCCTGCATGCTGGTGTAGAATATTGAACCTATATTGGAATCATTGCCAAAACCGAAAGCGTCCTTTATTATAGAGAAGGTTATGTGCTTTGATACCCGAATGGCCTGCTTGTACATCACGCCTGCATATTCCGTGTCGGTGAATATCTTTGTCTTCTCCGGGTCGAAGCCGAGAGCAGCTATGTTGAGCGCGTCATCGTAGGCGAGGTCGTGCGTCCTCTCCAGAGTGAGCCCCATCTCCTTCCTTGCCAGGAATTTCTCCTCGTCAGGTATCTGTATCAGGACCTCTGCTCCGAACTTCTCCTGCAGCCATTGGGCCATGGTGAATGACATCAGGTGCGCTATAGTCATGCCTCCTGATGGGGCTATGCCAGTGTATACATAGAACGGATTGCCCTTCTCGTACTGGTCGAGAAGCCATGGGAGATCCCTGTGGGCGAAATATATGCCGCGCCTCAGCATGAAGTGAAGGTTCCCTCCTCCTGCGGCCTTGAGCCTATCCTTGAGTTCCTTGCTTATTGGCACTACCCCGAAGTTCTTCACCAAGTCCTCGTAGTCAACGGTTCCTTCTACTGAATATGCACCAACATTATAGTTTTTATCCACTGGCACCACTAGCATGCAATGTATTATCAGTACCTTAACACATATCATTACTTTTATATAATAATATAGCGTTAAGCTATATCTGTGCGATTGTAGTCTAGCCTGGTAGGACTTTGGCCTTCCAAGTCAAAAACCCGGGTTCAAATCCCGGCGATCGCATATGAAGCTTAACGCGTTACTTGACACGCAGCAGATCGGCCAGTGCCCTAACACCTTTTTCATCGGCGCTTCCAAATGCCTCTAGCGCATGGTCTGCAGGAGATTTTTCATCTCTGACCCATTGGTATAAGATCTCGAGGTGGGCAGCATTTTCATGCATGCCAATCTCCTCAAGGGACCTCTTTGCAATATCCACAATATCCCCAAGCACTTCTACCATGGGCCTCTGAGCGAATGTGCCATTCATGCCATATCTTTCCGCAGAAGATATGGCGTTATCCAATACTGCCTGTGTATTGACGTCTCCCTCCAAGCCAGTTAGCCCTCTGAAAAAGTGCAGAGTCCTTTCCTGATTTGCAGTGAGCCCGAGGCACAGCGCATAGAATGCAAGAGATGCCTTAATCTCAGACTGCGCGGAAACCACCCTTACTTCATAGACACCCCTGGGTCTCAGGGGGTCGTGATAGGGCTTGAGCCTGCCTAAATACCACATCTGCCCCTGATGGGAGACAAGGTGATCAACCCCGATAGTTATATGTTCACAGGGTAGGCCAGAGGCGATAGGATTCACTTTGGCCCCGCCATTTGCTATATGGGATAGCATAGGCAAGGTCTCTGCAAAATAAAAGTAGTTGCTGCTGAACTTTCCTCCACCCAAGACCGTTACCATTCCGGGGTGCACAAGGAGATTTTCTATGAAGTATTCCCATTCGCTTGTGACTAGGCGCGGCAGGCCCACTCTGCCGCGGTGCATGTATCCGTTTGGACCGGGCGCGCTGGATACGCTGTGCACCCAAAGACGCTGCCTGTTTTCCTTGTAGCCATTTGGCTTACCTTCGGATATGGAGGAATACCCAAATAGCGCCATCATTGCCGCAGCGGCATATGTGAAGATGTTTGATATGTTAACAATCTCCCCGCGCCCTATATCGAGCTGGGCCTGGTCCGCAGCTATTAAACACTGGAATTTGAAGGCGTGGCCTATGGCTGCAACAAAACCGTTGTACCTTTCCTTATCTGCAAGCGCACCGTCAAGCAGGCGGGGATCTGGAATCCCCCCCTGCGTGAATCTCGTGAATGGAAGCATACCGCCTCCGGCAAGAAGGTATTTTTCTCCTAGGATAGATTTGGCCTCATCCATCACCAGTACCATTTCTATCCCGATATCCTTTACTTCAGTACGTGGGGTGGAACTGAATTCAAGGAGCGAGAATCCAGCGTCGGTAGTCAACTCGATGGGGTTACCGTAAAACTCCTTGCGCAATGTTCCTGGTCCAACTTTTTCCCATCCTCTGGCCTCGAAGGATGCAAATATCAAAAGTTTGTCATTCAGTGTTATGCCTTCCATGCTTAGTGCCAGCATCACCAGGCGTTCGTGCTCGGCGCCTACCTTTCTGCGAGAGGGATCTATAATGGATCCGCTTGCGCCAAAAGGAGCAAAGAATTGCTCACCCAGTACTTCCACCTGATCCCTTAAGGTACGTGGAAGGTCTTCTATCCTACGCGCTGGTCTTACTCTCATTTTTTCACCTATTTTGGAACATGAACATGCACCAAGGCGAAGTAGGAACTAGAACATGAACCTGAATATCAGATAATGGAAAAGAACAAGCAATTATGAGAACAAGTCCGAGTGCCTATACGTCGCCTATTGGCCCGATGACACTGATGATGTGACTTGTACTGCCATTTTAACTCCCTTGTAAAAGTTATGATGGGTTTGTTCTATATCCACATATTTAAATGTTGTGGAAGAGCTTAATGGGATATGTGAGAAGGTGCTTATGAATGGAAAAACTTTTTGCGGCCGGACCAGTCTCTCTTGACGAGGAAGTATTGAAGGCTCTATCAAAACCAGTCATAAGCCACAAGAGCGCGGAATTTGCAGAGATCTTTGAAGGGGTTGAGGAAAAGCTGTGCGAGGCGTATGGAGCTGGGGAAGACGTAGTTGATATCCTGATGGGATCCGGAACCCTTGCGGTTGACGCCATGGTATACAGTTCGGTGAACAGAGGAGATAGGGTTCTTGTGATAAACCATGGGGAGTTCGGTAACAAGCTCAGGCAGTCGTTTGAGAGGAGAGGAGCAGAAATAAAGGAACTTAGGGCCAATGATGGAAATGCTGTAGCCGAGGGGGAGGTGCTGGAGGAGATAGACATTGGGGACTACGATGCGCTTGCAATGGTCTATACTGAAACTAGCACAGGACTGGCATACAGGAGCGCAGAGAGGATAGGCAGGAAGGCGAAGGAGAAAGGAATACGCGTTCTTGTTGATGCTGCGTCTGCAATGTTCGGAGAAGACATAAAGCTCAGCGGAGGATATTTCGATGCGATAT
>CAZLPL010000053.1:0-6837 GCA_964561405.1 Microcaldota archaeon | reverse complement strand
TTCCTGCCCCCTGCCTTCTTCCTAGCCGCGTCTAGCGCGTTGCCTGGAGTATTCTGCCCTGCGACGCACACTACCTCCCCTGTCTTGTTCCATAGCAGTACAACCGCGTCGGGCATGCTCTTGGAAGCCGCAGTTGCTATCATCCTCAGCATCTCTTTATCGAGGTCAAGCTCCTTGGAGGCAAGTTTTCCATCCTGGGCCTGCGCCGAGAGTGAAGATGCTATCTCTTCGGCAAGGGCGGTCTTGTAATCCTGCAGATGTTTCCTCATCGATCTGTTTTCCTCATCGAGCTGTTCTGCTTTCTCCACTATCCTGGACTGGTCCGAGTTCAGCTTGAGCGCAACTTCGCAGAGCGAATCATGATCCTTCCTGAAGCAGTCAAGGGCAGCATCTCCTGCAGCAAGGACTATCCTGTCTATGCCGTCGCTTATCCTGTCGGTGCCTATTATCTTGACCATGCCTATGGCCTGCTCCATGCCGGCAACGTGCAGCCCTCCGCATGCCTCTGCATCTATGAAATTCCCGTCCTTGGCCTCGATCAGCACTATCCTTATGCTCTTGGAAGGCACCCCGTGGCCCTGGTATATCTCGAATCCGTACTTGTTTTCAGCCTCCTTCCTGTCCATATAATTCACGCTGACCTTTATGCCGTTGAAGAGGTTGCCGTTTATGAACTCCTCCATCCTTCTTGTCTGCTCGCTGCTCAGCTTATCGTAATGTGCAATGTCTATGTGTGCCTTGTCAAAAGACTTCTTCGTACCTTCCTGCCACGCATGCTTTCCCAGAACGCTCCTTGCAGCAGCGCTCATAAGGTGCACGGACGTGTGGTGCACCATAAGCCTCCTCCTTCTCTCATGGTCTACCTTGCAGTGCACCTTCGTGCCTGCCTTAAGCTTCGCTCCGGCAGAGGAATCTTCCATAACATGCACTATCACATCGCCTATCTTCTGTACGTCTACTGCCTTCAAGCCTTCTATGCTTCCATGGTCTGCCTCCTGGCCTCCGCCCTCAGGATAGAATGGCGTCCTGTCCAGAATCACATAATTCCTGTCAGACTTAAGCACCGTGGATTGAGACTCTTCGGCAAGGCTGTAATAGGCCTGCTCTGTCTTGGGCAGGCCTGAAACGTCAAGGCCGAGTTTCCTCGCCTTCTCCTTCTTTACCATATCCCCAACTATCATGCCGCTGTAAACATTCTCAGGGAGCTCTATGTTAATCCCCTTCTCCTGCGCCGCTGTGCGTATGAAGTCGGGGGATATGCCATTGCTTTCATAAAGCGTTATGACCTTTTTCATGTCCAGCTTCTCCTTCCTGTTTAGGAGGGCTTCCACGATTCTTGATGAGTTCTCCCTGCTCCTGGCGTACCTCTTCTCCTCAGTCTGTATTACATCCGCAAACTCGCCGTTGTCCAGGCATTCCTTGAGTTCAGGGTAGAGCTCGTGCAGCTCGTCAGCCAGCATGTTTGCAATCTCAACGAGATCCATGCCAAGGTCGTACTTCTGCATGAAGTCAAGAGACCTTCTGAGCACTATGCGCAGGTTGTAGCCCCCGCCTATATTTGACGGCAGGGATCCGTACGCTATGCCGAATAGGAGCGTCCTCACATGGTCCAGGACTGCATAGAAGGCCTGCGTTGGTCTTATCTTGGTCTCATAGTCCCCCATTGTCATGCCGGCCGCCTTGAGCAGCTGCATCTCCTTCTCCCTCGCATTCTTGACCTCATCAAGATCCAACTCCCCTGCAACCCTGGCGAACTTCTTGAACATCACCGTCTCCAGGTCTATGCCTATCTTTGGCTTGAGCTTCTTTATGGTGCTCTCGAAGACTGCACCGTACGCATCGTCATATCCTGTGTAGAACCACAAGAGCCTCTCAAACCCCCAGCCTACATCCACCACCTTCCCTTCAAGCTCCTTGACCTTCCCGTTCACGTACTCGAACTGGGTGAAGACGCTGTTAACAAGCTCTGCCCCATTCGCAAATGTCTCCAGGCACGGTCCGAACTCTGAGAAGTCCGGCATATTCCATGCATCCTCATTGTACACGAGGCTCCCCCTATCAACCCCAAGGACTTCCGTGAACAGCCTGTAGTTTAGCTCTATTGTCCTGTCCTTCCAATATCCCTCCTTCGGGTAGTTGAAGGAGTGCTGCCCCGCCATCATGAACGATGTGAAGTGCCTTCCAGTGACCCCGACGTTCTCTATGTCACCGAACCTGAGGCACATCTGTGGTACTACTAGCGGGTTGGCGCCATATTCGAATGACATCTTGCCATTCTCTATGCGCTGGAAGTCCTGTATGCTCGCTATAGTGAAATACAGGTCCTGTCTCCACCTGCTTACTACCGGGTAGCTCTTAACCTCAACGTGCCCATTCTTCCTGAAGAAATCAGAGAACTTCTTCCAGAACTCCACATACCCTATGCTTCTTGGCTTCTCCCTGAAGAAAGAGTATTCGCTGTGCGAACTGTCTTCGCATGTATCCCTATCCTTTATCGACCAGAAATTCTTGCCGCATATCCTGCAGGTATGCCTGGAGAATCCTTCCCTGTCGAAAAGCTCAACCTTGTAGTAGTCCTTTGCATTCTTGGCGAACTCCTTGCGCAGCAAATCCTTGCTAAGGTTTTCAGTGTCCATGTTCATCCGTTCCACCATCTCTTGCACTGCTTTCCAAAGAACCTGCACATGTTGCATTTCCACTTCTCGCCCTCGGGCACCTGCGCCGCCTCCCTCTCACCGGACCAGTACTTCATGGCATATATGACGTCCTTGTTTATTGCCTCCCTATCGTACTTCACCGCCATCTCGGTTATGGTGCCTTTGGTTTCCCTGTCAAGATAATGCACTACGAGATCGTCGCTTAGCTCGGGCAGCGCAGCAACGTCATCAAACATGCGCTCGTATATCTCCCTAAGCCCTATCAGGTTATCCTTGAACCCTATGGACTTGAGGCCCTCAACGAATCCGTCGGACAGTTTTAGGGAGTCGAGTTTATAGTATGCAGTGAAGTTCTGGACGCTATAGCTCCTGGACCTTATATCATCAAGCAGCTTCCTGTAAAGCATTACCTGAACTATGTGTGGGCGTGTGTATTCCGCGCCAAGCTTCCGTCCGGCATTGGTGGTCTTGTTCTCCACAACCACCACCTTGCCATCCACCATCCTGAATTCGTCTATCTGCCCGGCGATGCTGTACGCGTTAAGCGACCCGTACACCTTGAACTCCCTGCCCAGCTTGTCCTTCTTCAATGTGTTGAGCGTGAGTATATTCTCATACGCAGTCTTGTACAGTCTGTCTGCCCAGCTTGCAGGCTCCACGCACAGGGGCACATATACCTCGCTCTGCATCTTCTCGTGTATTGCAGACCCCTGCTGCATCACGTATGTCTGCTTCTCCCCATCGGTGTAATAAAGTTCCATCTGCTTCTCGCACCAGAACTGGTTTGCAATGTCCTTTGCAGAGATGCTTCTCTTGTTCAACCTCTGAAGGGCATTTTGCCTTGGGGTGTTCATGTTGTTTCCTTATGATCAGACTGCCTACCGATCGTCATCGCAAAATGCTCGGCGATCACCTATGTCATCATACCGATTCCTATTCTCTGACAAGGTTAATAACCTTTTTTGTACATCTTCTCATGCATATGGTCAATATCTCCAGGCCGAGGCATAAGCATGTTTCTTGACAAATACAAGCTCGTAATATTCGACTGGGATGGAACCCTGTCAACATCAACATCCCTTGTCAACGCGAGCCGGTTCATGAAGCTCAGGTATGGCGTCAAGGACATAGAGCGCAAGAAGAGCGTCTACGCATCGGAGACCGCTGAGAATGCCAAGCGCGACGAATCCATGAACCGCATATACGCATTCCTGTACGACATGTACTCATTGTTCTACAGGCCCAGGCTCAAGGATGGCGCCTTGGACCTCCTAATGAGCCTGAAGAAAGACGGCAAGAAGGTTGCCATATTCAGCGATTCGAACCAGTACCGCCTGGAGTCTGAAACCAAGGCTCTTGGGATAAGGTGCAAGGTGGACCTGATAATGAGCGCAGATACGATAAAGAAGTTCAAGCCGAACCCTGCCGGGCTGCTTATGATAGCCAAGAAGTTCAAGGTCGACAAGTCAGAGTGCATATACCTTGGAGACATGGTGGTGGACATATACACCGCGCACTTTGCAGGCATAGACTCGTGTGCCATAGCAGATGGTATAGACCCCTACTCTCTCCTCAAGCGCATGAAGCCGGACTATCTTGCAAAGAGCATAAGCGAGCTGCCTAAGCTCAGATAAAGCCTATCTGCCTGCACGCTCCTGCACGTGCAAGCGTTTAAAAGCAAAAGCAAGTAATAGCTTAATGTATGGGGGAGGTTTTCAGGTCTATCGTGCTAGGCGGAGGGTGCTTCTGGTGCACGGAGGCCGTATTCAAAATGTTCAAGGGCGTAGTGAAGGTCACTCCTGGTTATGCCGGAGGCACCACCAAAAACCCTACATACGGGCAAGTATGCAGAGGCACCACTGGCCATGCCGAAGTCATAAAAGTGGATTACAATCCCAAGTTGGTCAGCCTTGAGAAGCTTTTGGAGGTCTTCTTCAAGGCGCACGACCCCACCTCAGTAAACCAGCAGGGCGCCGATGTAGGCTCGCAATACCGTTCTATGATACTATATTCAACTGATGCTGAGCGAAAGGCTGTGGAAGCCCACATAAAACGTATAGCTGGAAATTACGAGAAACCGATAGCCACCGAGGTTAAGAAATTGGGTGCTTTCTACGAGTCTGAAGACTACCACAAGGATTATTACAAGAACAACCCACTCCAGCCTTACTGCATGCTGGTAATACGGCCAAAGGTAGCGAAGATAAGGAAGGAATTCTATCTTTTGAAGTGAATCTGTCCCTATCTGCCATTCCCCAACCCTGCCTCGTCTCCATGCTCCCTGATCCACGCATCCACCTTTTCCTTAGGGATGAACCTTATGGATAGGGAGTTCACGCAATGCCTTGTGTTCTTATCCGTAAAGCCTTCGCCTTCAAACACGTGTCCAAGGTGGGCTCTGCATCTCGCGCACTCAATCGCTGTTCTCATTCCGTCAGGGTCTGCCACTCTTTTGACTGCGCCCGCAACCTCCTGGTCAAAACTTGGCCACCCGCAATGGGCATCAAACTTGCTATCCGACCTGTAAAGAGGCGCGTTGCATCTCCTGCAGACGTACATCCCATCCTTAAAGAAACTCTCGTACTCCCCGCTGAACGGAGTCTCTGTGCCCTTTTCCACGATGATCTTCTCCTCTTGCGGCGTAAGCTTGTTAAGTTCCATGAACATACCTAATTATCATCTCCAAACGGGGTTATAAATGGTGGCCGAACCTTAATGTTAAGTCAGCATCACAGAAAGTTTATAAAACGTAGAATAGATATTAGTCCGGTAGAATGAACAGCATGGTATACCTTCTGGCAATAGTCATAGTAGTGGCACTTGTTGCATACTTCATATTCCTGGCATCTTCAACTGGCAATGCCGCTAAGCAGACCACGATAGTAACTTCCATACCTCCTGCCCCCAACACTACCACAGTATCTCCATCAAACCCCGGAACTTCTGACGGTTCCTCTAACGCCTCATATGCGCCCTATGGGTGGGTGTCTGCGGTGGGCTATCCAACTCCTGTCGGTGATGCGCAGTGTGTTATAGTACATAGCAGGATATACTGCATGGGCGGGGTAATTGCTGCAAATTCCACAAGGCTCTTTTACACTTCGGATACATACTCGGCAGCAGTAACATCAAATGGGATCTCCGGTATATGGAGGGAATCGATACCGCTCCAGATAATCCCTAGCAGCTGCACCACATACAGCACCTCAATATTCTGCATAACCGGAAGGCTTCTCCCGTTCTATAACTCCACGACAGACAACGTCACGAATCAGACCTATGTCGCATCCACTACCCAAACCGGTCTGGGCCCATGGGTTGCAACAACCACCTATCCTGTAAATGCGACCACAAATGGCTGCGTGACTTCAGGATTCATAATATACTGCGTTGGCGGCATGGCTTCCAACAAGACATTCATCTCCAGATCATACTATGCCACTGTTTCTTCAAACGGCATAGGCCAGTGGAAGGAGACCGCTGCGCTTCCAGTAGCCGCGAATCCGCAGTGCTTCGTATACTCTCTGACAATATACTGCCTGGGAAGCTATGCGAATTCCAACGGAACCATGCAGAATTTCAATTACTATGCCTCTGTCACAGGGAGCGGCATCTCCAGCTGGAGCTCCACCGCTCCGGCCCCGAACCCTCCTGGAAATTACTCCTGTTCCTATTACAAGCCCTTCATATACTGCATAGGCGGGGGCAACAACTACACCAGCCTTAGCAACGTTTACTATACTGGCCTGTCCATAGGTGGAGTTAACGGATGGCACCTGTCCACGGTGCTATACCCGCTTACGGTGACGAACTCCACTACATGCACGTCTTTCAATGACACGCGGTTCTGCATAGGCGGCCAGACCGAGAACCTATCGTACTTGAATTCGGTCTACTACACGACATCGCACGTGTAGCTTGCACCATATGTTTAAGGCTGGCATAACGCCGACGCACCTGCCGATCAATGAGGCACCATGTGGATTTCATGAAGACAGTAGTCTCAGGAAAAGAGAAGGCAAGGCTTCTGGCATTATTTATTGCTATAGCTGTTGCAACCCTGGCTGCTGTTGGTGCTTCGGTGCTCATAGGCAGATCATACGTATTCCTTGCCGGTCTGGGCATACTAGTAGACAGTCCGCTAATTAAGTTTAAATATTAATAGGCCATAATACATATT
>CAZLPL010000052.1:0-6922 GCA_964561405.1 Microcaldota archaeon | reverse complement strand
ATTTATCGAATTGGCTGTTTGAATACCAACTTGTGATGGCAATGTCGCTAAGGAGTATAGTAAAGAGCCCACTGTGGTGGGTATTTGTTGTTGTGATGTGGATAATGGCGATGCTTGGAATTGTTGGTTGGTATTCTGGTTCTCTGTATATAAACGTGGGCTTGTTTTTAGCCCCAGATTTAACAATCCTTGTTGCAGTGATGCAGGGAGTGGAGTATTTAACACGCCCGAAGCAATCGAACTCAAAGGCTGTGCGACATACTCGTTAAATCCTTATCCTACTGCATTCAAGTTTGTGTAATTGAGTTGCTGTGTGAGAGCTTGCTGATACTGCTGGAACTGTGGGCTGATTGTCGAGCGAAGGTTCGGAAAGTGCAGGTTTTACTCGCTTAACGCCAACGGCATGTATGAGTTGTTCAGGTTCGTAGATGCGTTCTGGGCATACCCTTTACACAACCTGAAGCGTTACTTCAGGGGCAAAGGTCATGATGAGATTAGAAAAGGCAAGGCACATTCGCCCGTAGCTTAATATTAACCTTTTATGTACATGATCAAATTATGGTGTGGTAATATGGCCGGTAAAAAACCAGAAAAAAGGTCTTAGTAAGGAAGAAATAGCTGCAATGAAAGAACATATGAAAGAGCTGAATGGGGGCAAGGCTGATGGGGAAAGTGCTGTACTCGAAAAGATAGCGGAGTTGCCAGAACCGGACCGCACACTTGGAAAGCGTATCCACTCCCTAATCCTGTCTAGCGTACCCTCCCTTTCATCAAGGGCATGGTATGGCATGCCTGCCTATTACAAAAGTGACAAATTAATATGTTTCTTCCAAAATGCCAGCAAATTCAAAGCGCGTTATGCGACCCTGGGGTTCAGCGACAAGGCAAACCTTGACGAAGGGGATATGTGGCCTACTTCATTTGCCGTGACTAAGTTGACTCCGTCAGAAGAAAAGAGAATTGCTGCGCTCGTGAAGAAAGCAGTTGGTTGAGGATGAAGGCAAATCTAACTTCTGTTCAGGAAGGTGCGCCTAAGCCTAGGCAAATAGATTCCATAATAAAAAAGCAGAGTGACTGTGGATTCCACCGGAACACAGAGGAAGCCCAAGAATTTATTCATAGTGGTATCAATTGTATATTTAAGTTGTAAAATGGTGATAAAATGAAGGATCCCGTATGTGGTATGGAAGTGGATGAGAAGGCGAAGCTAAGGAGCAGCTACAATGGCAAGATATATGTGTTCTGCTCTGCCAGCTACAAGCAGAGCTTCGATAAGAAGCCGGAAAGCTATGTCAAGGGTTGAATTGGAAATCATCGCTGCATTAGATGCGGAATGCATTTCTGATCCAAAAATGAAGCAGAAGTATGCAGTCAGCCCTGCATTATGCACAATGGCTGCAGTCCAACTATGGAGGGAGAATGCGCTAGAAGTCATCAAAATGTGATATTATGGCTACAGATCCAATATGCGGGATGAAGGTAGAGGAAGGGAGCACGGGCCTTATCAGCGAGAAGGAAGGGAGGAAGTACTATTTCTGCAGCACCACTTGCAAGCTGCAGTTCGACAAGCCCGAGCTTGAGATGAAGCTGCTGAAAAGGGCACTAATGGTTTCGTGGCCTATCACCATTATTGTGGCACTCTTCACGTACCTGCTGCACATAGGCGCAGGCGTATACATCATTCTCGTTCTTGCAAGCATAGTCCAGTTCTACTCAGGCCAGAGGTTCTATGCAGGTATTGCCGATGCGATAAAGAACAGATCCGCAAACATGGATACGCTTATAGCCATAGGCACCAGTGCCGCCTGGGCATATAGTACTATTGTGGTCATCTTCCCACACGCGTTTCCAGCCGGAGGGATGTACTACGACACCTCCACCATCATAATCACGCTCGTGCTCACAGGCACATTCATGCAGCGTATTGCGGAATCAAAGGCGTCTACAGCTGTATCTGCCCTAGTCTCCATGCAGCCTAAGACTGCCCACATACTGCAAGGCGCCAGTACGAGGGACGTTCCAATAGATGGCATAACGCCTGGGGATATGCTGCTCGTGAAACCTGGGGAGAAGATTCCTGCGGACTCCGTAGTTGTTGGCGGGGAGAGCTCTGTTGACGAGTCCATGATAACCGGCGAGAGCATGCCTGTCACAAAAGGGGAAGGAGACATTGTGACTGGCGGCACCATGAACGGCGAAGGTTCCTTAAGGATAAAGGTTCTGCGTGTGGGGGAAGACACCACCCTTGCGCAGATAATACGCATCGTAAGGGACGCTTCATCTAGCAAGGTGCCTGTGCAGAAGCTTGCAGACACTGTATCTTCATATTTTGTCCCTGCAGTCGTTATTATCGGCTTAGCCTCCTCGCTGCTGTGGTACTTTGTCGGCGGTGTTGGCCTTAATGTCTCGCTGCTTGTGTTTGTAAGCGTGCTAATAATCGCGTGTCCATGCGCCCTGGGGATAGCGACCCCTGCAGCGCTCCTGGTCTCTTCAGGAACTGCGGCAAGGTCTGGGATCCTGGTGAAGAACGGGGCGAGCCTTGAGGTTGCAAGCAAGGTTAATACGGTAGTGCTAGACAAGACAGGCACGCTCACAAAGGGCAAGCCCGAAGTTACTGATATAATTTCCGTCTCCAAATATGGGAGAAGCGAACTGCTTGGGATGGCTGCTACGGCTGAGATGAACTCGGAGCATGTCCTGGGCAAGGCCATAGTATTCAAGGCGGCAAGTTCCGGTATAAACGCCAAGTTTCCAAAAAAATTCAGCTACAAGCAGGGCTTCGGGGTAACTGCCGTGGAACAGGGCGGAAGGAGCATAACTGTAGGCAGTGCGGATCTATTGGGAAATCTGCATGCGCAGGACCTGGAAGAGAGCCTTCAGAAACTCGAGAATGAAGGCAAGACCGTACTTGTCGTGGGGGTTGACGGGAATGCTGCAGGTGTCATAGCCCTAGCAGACGTTCTAAAAGGGGATAGCATGAAGACAGTTTCGGCACTTCAGGCGACTGGCAGGGAGGTGTGGCTGATTACGGGTGACAATGAGCGCGCGGCAAATGATATCGCCCGGCAGCTTGGAATAATGAATGTGGTCGCACGCGCAAAGCCTGAAGACAAGCTCGAAAAAATAGGGCAGCTGCAGAAGGCTGGCAGGGTCGTTGCAATGATAGGCGACGGGGTAAATGACGCTCCAGCACTGACCAAGGCCGATCTTGGTATAGCCATAGGCGCAGGCACCGATGTTGCAGTACAGGCAGGAGGCATAATCCTGATAAGGGACAGGATGTACGATGCATTTACCGCCCTGGAACTTGGCAAAAGGACCATGGGCAAGATAAGGCAGAACCTTCTCTGGGCATTCGGATATAACGCCATACTCATACCCATAGCTGCAGGGGCATTGATACCTGTATTCACCATAAGCATATACGATGTGCTTCCACTTCTGGCTGCTTTTGCCATGGCATTCAGCTCAGTGACTGTGGTGTCGAATTCCCTCCTCCTTGCAAAGTTCAAGGCGTAGCCAAAAAGTCAGTATCCTGTGCTATCTTCACCAATGCGCTATACCGGACAGCCTACTCCGTACTTTGTCCTGTCCAATATGAAGACAGCTTCCCCGCCCTTTATCGCAACCAGCTGTGCAAATGTGCCATCGCATGAATAACCAACATTGTCTCCTATGCGAAGGGTCTCCTGCGCTCCACTGCTGCGCGCAAGGGGGTACATCTGGTACAACAGCCCAGTGACGTTGGCCGCATTAACTCTCTCTATAAGGAAGTTGCTTATCCTCTGCCCAGCAGATATGTACTGAGTCATGCTGGATACATTGCCCCACGCTGCGAAGAAGATGGCTGACTGGTTCGACCCGGTGCTGTTGCCGAAGTATTTGGCAGTGGTGCAAGAAGAGAGCATCATGCCATTGTAAATTCCTGAAGTATAGTTGTATGTGCTGGTGACGTTGCCACAGTAAATTGTAGCGTTCTCATTATACGAAGTTGGTATGACATAGTTGGTCTCGTTAACCTTGACCTGCATCAGGGTGCCGTTGCGCTGTGCATTCATGGTATAGTAAGTGCCGGCATCCACTCCCGTATAGCTTATCATAAGAGTTGCATTCATTTTGTCCTCAAATGCTGACACGAAACACATCTGCCCTCCTGTAACGCCTGCATCATAGTAGGCGTACGCCCCGCAATTTATCTGGCCTGTCTGGTTGGTGGTAGTGAAATTTGGAATTATTGATGTTGTAGTATTCAATTCATGGCCCCCCATCTGTCCAGTCCAATAGTATCCGATGCTGAATGCAAGTATAGCCGCCGCAAGCAATGCCAGCGCGATAATGCTCTCATATGCCATCATACCACGATAGCTTATCTCAATCCCAGTATATTAATCCTCCCAAACCGTCAGGCAGCAATGTCTTATGCAGGCCGTGCATGATTCGTAAGGTAAAACTGCTGCATACTTGAAGATTGCCAGAACAATCTCATGCCGAAAGGAATAGCCAGTATATTGCAATGTTTATTGTCGTTATTATGATGCCTGCCCTTGTGAAATCCCAGAATGAAAGGGTGTGCCCGTACTTTTTCTCAGCCTTTGTCACTATTATTATGTTGCTTGCAGCCCCCAATATGAAAAGGTTTCCTGCGACAGTGCTCCCTGCTGCAAGTGCCATCGCAGCAACGGCCGGCACGCTTTTATACGCAAGGAGCTTGAGATACAGCATCACCATCGGCACATTCGATATGAACTGGCTCCCCACAACATTTACGAGCAGTATCACTGGCACAGAGCCGACGCCATAGTCTAGGTTACCAACCAGCTTCTGCGCGAACCCAGACTGCCATACTGCTCCAACTAAGACAAACATGGATATAAAGAAGACTATGGTGCTCCAGTCTATGCCTGCGGCTATCTTGCGCCTCTTATCACTGAAGATCAATATGGGTATCGCTGCTGCAGGCGCAATATATGCAAAATTCATCACATCTTTCCAGCCGTATGCCTCAAGTAATGTGTATGCAGCTATGCCTATGACCAAGATGGCAATAGATATCTTGCAGAGCCGAGCAAGCTTCACGTCCTTTACATCTACGGCCACGCGCACCTCCCTGCCCCTTCGGAATTCTTTTCTGTACAAAACCCGTAGAACTGTGTACGCCAGAGCGATGTTTATGAGTGTAGGGATCAGAAGATATGTGGGAAATGCTATAAACTGGTTGCTAACTAACCCGCTGGATGCTATTAGTATGTTTTGCGGATTCCCTATCGGGCTGGCAACGCTTCCTATGGTAATTGAGAAAGCCAATGCAAGCAGCATAAGCTTCGGATCTATCTTCTCCTGTGCTGCGAATAGCACAACAACAGGTGTTCCTATGACTGCAAGCGTATCGTTCAGGAGGACCATCGACCCTATCCCCATCACAAGCATAACCATCAGGACAAGACTGTCCACGGATTTAGCGTATCTGAATATCGTGTATGCAATATACTGCATGTATCCGCTCTCCGTAAGGGCATCGCCTACTATGAAGATTCCTATCAGGAAGACGATTACTGTAGGGTCTATGTATGACAAGGCAGCCGCAAAGGTTATCTGACCAGCTAGCAGCACAGCGATGGCTCCGCCAGTGACTATCTGCCATATCTGCAGCTTTATGTTAGCAACGTTCCTTAACGCTATAAACACAAATGATATGGCAAGAACTATAACTGAGAAAGGTATATACATAAGCATGCACTCTCAGAAATCATCTATTGTAATGCATGTTATTCCTTCGCTCCTACGCTTCGTAAGATGCCCTGCGCCTGCCGAACAGTCTGGTGGCGTAGCTGGAAAGAGCAGGCACCTGCACTATTATGGATACGAATACTACTCCCATCACCATAGTGGTTATGGTGGCCAGGTCTGCCTGCGATACAGCTCCTGACGAAGCCAGAGTTGCAAGCAAGGCTATGGAAAGCGCCCCGCGCACCCCGCCTATTGTAGCTATGTTGCCCCACCCAAGGCGCATTTTTTTGCCCACATATCCAAATAGGGCGAACGTGGGATAGACTGCAGCTGCACGTGCTATGATGGTAGATGCGTAAGCCACTACTATCAGCCCTGCAGCCCTGGCTAGAATGGATAGATTGGTATCGAAGCCTATAAGCATGAAAGCGATGGCATTGCCTATGAATGCCGCCACCTCCCAGAAGGCAAGTATGGACCACTTCACTCTTTTCGTAAGGGCCCTCTTCATAGTGCTGTTGCCGAAATAGAGCCCTACTATGGTTACTGCTATGAGCCCGGATGCTCCAAGCGAAGTTGCCAGTACGTAAGACCCGTATACTGCAGCTATTGTGAGCATCAATTCCGCCATCTTGTCGTTGACATTCTCATGCGCCACTTTGGCGATCCATGCGACTACCATTCCAACCAGTCCCCCACCCACGAAGCTGTACATGAAGACCTCGATTCCTGCAAATATGGATGCACGCCCAAATCCTGCAGAGGATATTATTATGCTGAAGAGGACTATTGCCGTAGCATCGTTGAATGCAGCTTCCATGTCCATCATTGTTGATAGCCTTCCAGGGACTTTCACGCGCTTGAATATCTCAAGTACAGTTATGGTATCTGTAGGGGCTATTATCACCGCAAATACCATGGCAGAAAATAGGGACAGTCCCTCTAGCTCCCATACCACAATGCCAGCAACTACTGTTGACAGAATAACTCCTGCAGTGGCCAGGAGGAATGACGGCCTTACCACGGCCCTAAGCTCCTTCCTCCTTATATGTATCATGGCCTCAAAGATGAGGGGCGGGACAATCAGCCCTACGAACAAGCCGCTGCCTACGAGCTGGTTGTAAAGGGATCGTATCCACTGTACAGATATGTTAAGCGTACCGGAAAACGGGAAGCCGCTAAGGGCAACTGCAGA
>CAZLPL010000051.1:0-6927 GCA_964561405.1 Microcaldota archaeon | reverse complement strand
CTCCGGCAGCGCTTTCACGCAGTATAATTATATTAAGATAAATTATATATACTTTAGTATATAATATGGTAATATAGTAAATGTTTATATATTTTGACGTGCACAGACACATGACAAAATCGCATCGTTACGGAATTCGGGGCGGCGAAAGCCGCCCCTACCTGCCCATAACCCCGGCAGGACGTAACATACTCTTCCCAAGTAGCTAGAGGCTGAGGAGTACTGTGGAGATTATTATCATGGAGATGCCGAAGAACTGATGCCTTGAAAAACGGTCCTGTAGAGGAGACTTCCGAGGAATTCCTTAAGCGCGGGTCCAGAGGCCACTATCACAGACCCTACCGCAATGGCACGGGCTGGGCGAGAATGAGATATAGGAGAGAGCCGAGGCCGTTGAATACCCCCATCAGCACGTTCAGGGCCATAAGCTGCCGGTGGGGCCTTGGATGCTCAGGCAGGCGATGCTGCGCAGCGGGCCGCGAATACCTTAAGTAGGCCATTGTTATTGATAGCGCAAAAATACGGTTTATTATGAGGGGAAGTGCAGGGCCCAGTAATCCTGCTGGGCGAATGTGAGCAGGATATATGTCATCGCGAATGCGATCATCCCATTATGGCTGGCACGTAATGTCGGCTTATCCTTAAACCCCTGGACGAGGTAACCAGGAAGGAGCCTATGAACACCCCTACGAGTCCGACCACTGCAAGGTAAGATACTGCCTCGCCAAGGGCAGAGATGCCGAAAAGCGTCAGGAGGACATATTTTATTCCAACAAGGGATATTGTGCTTGAAACTTGCTGCGTCTCCAGGGATTTGTAGATAAGGAAGTGTGCAATTGCGTACGATATGCCGGATGCAGCCGAAAAGAGTATTGAAAATAATGTTGCCTTTGATATGTCCAGGAACGCGTCTGCGGCCGGCATTACTATTAGGTTTGATGCCAGCATAAGCGCGTCTGCGTGCCTGCTCCCGAACTTTGATGAGACTCGCTTTGCCACCACATCCGAAGCTGCAAATGACAGCATCGATCCGAATGCGACGGCAAACCCGATATCAAGCATGGGATAAACTACTACTCAATTACACAGGTGCCTCGGCACAGCGACCTGGCCGATGGCTGCTTCATGCATTCGACATCATGTTGCCAACAGAGTAGAGTATGAACCCTATAAACACAAGCCATGATTTTGGCCCCGGAAGAGTCAGGACAAATAGCGCAAATGCAGACCACATGCCCATCTTCCATGACCACATCTGCATATGCTGTGCCGTGCCATCTGCCATGTATACCGAATTTGCCAATGTGGCTATGAACAGGGCAAAGGAAGTGAGCACCGCTGATGCGGCAAATAGGCCAAGGCCGAATGCCGGAAGAGATGCAGATATGCCATCGGCAAGCCATGCCGGAGGGCTCATCCATATGCTCCAGATCACGTAAATGAATGCGAAGCTTCCTATGAATTTCAACAGAGATGCAGTGTAGTTAGGTTTCCTAGTTTCCTTTTTAGGCATACTAATCCCAATTGGATATTGCAAGCCGTTAATATAAATCTAATGGTATTCCTGGATGCAGTTACGGCATTTTGTAGGCAAAGCGGCATTAGTAATAAAAGCTTGATTGGCCAAATACATATAGGCTAATGCTTGTGTTTTGATGGAACTGCTAGATCAACAATGGACGGAGAAGTATAGACCAGGCAGGCTGGATGAGATCATAGGCCAGAAGGCGATAGTGAACAGGCTGAAGGCCTTCATAAAGGAGGGCAACTTCCCGAGCATGATATTCTCAGGCCCTGCAGGGATTGGCAAGACTACATCTGCAATGGCCATGGCGAAGGAGCTCTACGGAGAATCCCTGAACCAAGCATTCCTGGAGCTCAATGCGTCAGACAGCAGGGGAATAGATGTTGTCAGGGGAAGAGTAAAGGAGTTCGCAAAGACGCTTCCTCTTTCCAGTGGGTTGGTGAAGATAATATTCCTTGATGAGGCCGATGCCCTCACCTCTGAGGCGCAGCATGCGCTTAGGAGGACAATGGAAAAGTATACGGCAACTACAAGATTCATACTCAGCGCCAACTACGCGAGCAAGATAATAGAGCCCATACAGAGCAGGTGCGTGGTGCTCAGGTTCAAGCCGCTTAAGGAAGACGAGATGAAACAGTACATAAAGAGGATAGCCGATAGAGAGGGGCTCAGGGTAGACGATAAGGCGGTAGAGGCGCTGATATACGTGAGCGAGGGAGACCTCAGGAAGATAACCAATACGCTCCAGGGAGCTGCGGTGTCCAATCCCGAGATAACCGAGACTTCCATATATGAGATAGCTTCAAAGGCAAGGCCAAAGGAAGTGACGGCTATGCTTAAGTACGCATTGGGAGGGGATTTCTCAAAGGCCCGCAACGAGCTCAACACGCTCTTCCTATCTTATGGGATGAGCGGGGAGGATATACTGGTTCAATGCCATAGAGAAGCCCTCAACCTTGAAGTGGACGACAGACTCAAGCTGAGGCTTATAAGCGCCATAGGGGACTATAACTTCAGGATAGTAGAGGGCGCAAACGAGAGGATACAGCTTGAGGCGATGATAGCAAAGCTGGCCCTTATCGAAAAGGCCAAGTGACCTAGTTTTCAGTAAACAGTGACGCATACCAGTAAGACAAAGGACGAACAACGGGGTAGCCTATATAAGCGTCTGAGGAAAATGTTCATCGTGCCGCCTCCAACGGCGGCGCTAGTAGTTGAATTGAATGACAGGCATATTTTCGAAGAAGAGTGTATATGCGCAGAACCAGATACTGGAGCTGGACCCACTTGCAGAGAAGTTGAGCAGAAACGGAAAGAAGGTAGTCAAGCTTAACAGAGGGGATCCCCCAAGGTTCTTCCCCACGCCGAAATACATAATAGACGCATACATAAAGGCGCTCAGGAGCGGAGCAACATACTACTCCAGGGCACAGGGGCTCCCTGAACTTGTTGAAGCGGTAATAGCAAGGTACAAGAGGTACTCCATGGACCTCGGCAAGGATGACGTGATAGTGACGGCAGGGGTAAGCGAGGCGCTTCTCTTCATAAACAATGCGCTGATGAACAGGGGAGATAAGGGGCTTCTTCTGGCACCATACTATCCACAGTACATACCAAGGCTCATGATAGAGGGCGGAGTTCCGCTCGTTGGAAACATGATCATGGAGAGAGACTGGGAGGTGGACACGGATGCCCTCTCAAGGAAGCTTAAGAAGATGGGCCATGTAAGGCAGAGAATAAAGTACATGATGATAACAAACCCGCACAACCCTACGGGCAAGGTATTCGAGAGGAGCGCACTTGAGAGTCTGGTGGAGATAGCGAATGATAACGGGATACTCCTGATAAGCGATGAGATATATGACGAGATAGTATACAACGGCAAGAAGTTTACGAGCCTCGGGCAGGTGGCCGTAGACGTGCCGCACATAATACTAAACGGCAGCTCCAAGAACTTCGACTCCACAGGGTTCAGGATAGGATTCATGGTCATACCTGGAGAGGATAAGGTGTCACAGAGCCTGAGGGAGAAGTTCTCGCAATATGCACTGGTAAGGCTCTCACTAAATACGCCAAGCCAGTTCGCCGTTGCAGAAGCCATGAAGAACAAAAAAGAGCATGAGAAGGCGATAAGCCAGATGGTGAGCGCAATCTCCAAGAGGGTTAATTTCGCTGTTGAGAAGCTCAGGGAGAACCCTTACATCACGGTCACTCAGCCTAACGGGGCCTTCTACATATTCCCCAAGCTCGACATGAAGAGCCTGAAGTTCAAGGGATCCAAGGATTTCGTGACCAGAGCACTACTGGAGACAGGAGTGCAGCTTACCGGCGGATACTCGTTCGGCTCTCCTGACAATTTCAGGATAGCAGCGCTTCCGCCTGTCGAGACTCTGGAGTACGCAATAGACAGGGTAAACGAATTCTGCATAAAGAACGCGAAGAAGTGAGCAGGGAAGGGCTAGTCGTTGTTGACTACGCTCCATCCTTTCCTCATGGATACGACCCGTATTATGTCGTATGCAACCACGACGCTCAGGGCGGCCCCCAGGGCTATAACCCAATACTCGGCCGGCAGGGGCACGACACCAAATATGCTTGAAAGCGGCCCGTATATAACGAATGCTGTCGCTGCTATCGATGCTGCAGACGCGTATACGAGATACTTGTTGGACATTATCGCGGACTGGTATACGCCGAAGCGGAACGATCTGAAGTTGAAGGCGTTGAATATCTCGAAGAGTATCAATGTTACCATCGTTGTCGCGCGAGCCACATCAATTCCTTCGTGCATCACGTTCGATACTATGTAGAAGACTGAGAGAGTTCCAACGGCCATTACGGTCCCGGTTATTACAAGAAGTGACATCAGCCCCTTATTCAGCAGGTCTGAGCCTTTTCGCGGCTTTACCTTCATTACATCGTGCGAGGGAGGATTGAATCCCAGCGTGAGGGCGGGCATGTCGTCTGTAACAAGATTCATGAAGAGTATCTGCAGCGCTAGGAGAGGTATTGGAAATCCTACTAAGAGGCCAAGGAGAATTACCAGGATTTCGGCATAGTTGCAGGAAAGCTGGTACGTAAAGAATTTGCGTATATTGGAGAACGTAGTTCTGCCTTCGCTTATGGCAGACACTATGGTGAAGAAATTATCATCCTTGAGTATAAGGTCCGCTGACTCGCGGGATACATCAGTGCCATTCTTACCCATGGCTATGCCTATGTGCGCTTCCTTGAGCGCAGGCGCATCGTTGACTCCATCGCCGGTCATGGCCACAATCTCGTTGCTCGCCTTTAGGGCCTTTACTATCCTGAGCTTGTGCTCCGGAGTCACCCTTTCGAATATGGAGATGCCCCCCACAGTCTTTGCAAATTCGTCGTCAGTTATCTTGTCTAGCTGCGGACCCTCTATCACATTTCCTGAAAGCCCTATCTGTTTAGCTACTGCCAGGGCTGTGTTCTTGTCGTCCCCGGTTATCATCTTAACACCTATTCCTGCGGACTTGCAGATCCTAAGCGCCTCTGGCACTTCCTCGCGCGGGGGATCCACGAGGCCTACAAAGCCGAGGAGTACAAGATCGTGCTCTGACAGGTCCTCTCCTTCCTCGACTTTCTTGAATGCGAATGCGAGGGTCCTGAAGCTTGCAGTAGTCAGTTCATGGTTAGCGGCAGTCATCTTCGACAGGTACTCGCTCTTCAGCTCCGTGATATTGCCGTCCAGGTATATGTACCTGCAATTGGAGATGAGTATCTCTGGCGCGCCCTTTACATACACATAGTTGCCGGCAGGCTCTTTCGAAAGGACCGACATCAGTTTCCTCTGCGAACTGAATGGAACCTCTGCTATCTTATCAGACTTGAAGGATTCCTTGAAAAGGTTGGCCTTTGCAGCCATGACCAGAAGGGCGGACTCCGTCCTAGACCCCTTTGCGACGTATTCGTCGCCTTTCTCGTTTATCTCTATCTTTGCGTCGTTGCATATAACCGCGGCCTTTAGTATGACCGAAAGGGTGGGGTTCAACTCCGGCTTGAACAGTGTACCATCAAGAGAGAATTCACCGCTTAGCTCGTATCCAGCCCCGCTTATGTCAAATAGCTGGTTGTTTGCAAATACCTTCTTTGCGGACATCTCTCCTTTTGTTATTGTGCCAGTCTTGTCCGAGCAGATGACGGTAGTCTCACCAAGGGTTTCCAGTATCGACATCTTGTTCACTATGACATTCTTCTTGGCCATGCGGTAAGCACCGGATGCAAGCGTTGTTATCAGGACCACTGGGAATCCTTCTGGGAATGCGGATACCGAAAGAGCTATCACCACTATGAAAACCTGCAGCAATGTGTCCTCTGATATTGAAGCGGCCCTAAGCAGTAGCAGCAATCCTGCCAAGAGGGAAGCGACAATGGCTATAATCACCACGTACTTTGTTATGCGGTTAACCTTCCCCTGCAGGGGCGATTCCTTTTTTGCGGTGGAGATCATGCCGGCTATCTTCCCGAATTCCGTGTTCATGCCGGTGTGCATGACCTTTGCGGTGCATAGCCCATTGACGACAAAGGTGCCCATGAAGAGTGTGTTCTCCGGCTTGTAGTTCTTTAGGTCGTGTGCAGGCACCTTTGACTTCTCTTTTGATTCCCCTGTAAGCATGGAATCGTTTATGCGCAGCTCGGTGGCATCTAGCACTACACAGTCGGCAGGCACTTTCTCGCCTACGCGGAGTGATACTACATCGCCAGGGACCAGGTTTACTGAAGGTATCTCACGCTCCTTGCCATCTCGCACCACTATTGATATTGGCGTTACAAGCTTTTTGAGCGCCTTTAGGGCCTTCTCCGCACGGTATTCCTGCATGAAGCCTGCGGCTATTATGACCACCAGTATTGCAACTATGGCATAGCCTGTGATGGTATCTTCTATGACGAAGGAGATCATTGCTGCTGCGGACAGCAGGTACACTATGAAGTTGTTCTCTATCTGCCTAAGCAGGATGTGCAGGGATGATACGCGGAATAGCTCTCTTATCTCATTTGGGCCAAACTCGGCGAGGAGCCTTTCAGCCTCCTTCTGTTCGAGACCGTTTACCTGCTGCGTGTCTCTTGATTTGGAAGGCATATACCAGACTCAACCCCAATTCCCGTCCAGCTTGCGCCCGAAGCATTACATGCTGGCATAAATTCAATGCTTAATGATTATGGCTTAGCTTATAAATTCGTTTGGTTTACGTTCAATTCTTAGGGACTTGACATTTACATACAACCGCCATCGTCAACTAACATGCATCATCACATCAGATATTCCATTAAGTATGCAATGAGGCATGAATAGATGTGAATTGACACTTTTTTGATTCCAATAAAGAATCCCAATGGAATGTCGGATTCTGCATCTGCAATTGCATGCAATTTGT
>CAZLPL010000050.1:0-7052 GCA_964561405.1 Microcaldota archaeon | reverse complement strand
GACGCAATCAGCCATATTTATACCTTGTGCCAGCATAAGCTCTACATGGATAAATCCTTTAAGGCTTCTGCGGAAAGGATATTCGACAGGATTTTGAAGGACATAAAGCCAAGCCCCGCAGAAGTGCAGGATACTACCTACCAGGCTAACTCATTGATGGACATCATGGGCAATATAGTCCCAAAGGATGTAGAGCTCAGGATAGTGGGGTCTATATCCCGCGGCACGAACCTCAAGGGTGACGCTGACATAGACATATTCATGCTCTTCAGCAAGGCCTACAAGAAGGATAGGCTTGTTAAACTCGGCCTCGAGTACGGCAAGAAGGCCGCAAGGCTTGCAAAAGGCACATGCGAGATAAAGTATGCAGAGCATCCTTACATACGCCTGTACTTGAAATCCGCAGGCCTCAAGGCAGACATCGTGCCTGCATCAAAGATAGCGGAGATAGGCGAGATGGCTACGACCGTGGACAGGACTCCATTCCACACCGAATTCATAAACTCCAACCTCTCAGATAGGCAGCGGGATGAGGTGAGGACGCTCAAGTACCTTCTCAAAGTGCACCACATATATGGCGCAGAGGTGAAGACTGGCGGATTTTCGGGATACCTGTGCGAGCTTCTCATCCACCAGTACGGCTCGCTGGCCAAGCTCCTCGAGTCCGCGTCAAGCTTCAAGCAGCCTCTCATCATAGACCCTTTATTCAAGAAGGAAATTACTGACGGGGAGATGCATAAGAAATTCGGCTCTAACTTTGTCGTCATAGATCCAGTGGACGCGAACAGGAATGTGGCTGCAGGGGTATCCACAGAATCACTAACAAGGTTCATAATAATCTCAAGGCAGTTCGTAAGCAAGCCCAGCATAAGCCTCTTCTACCGCGAGAAGTTCGCATCACCCCAGGTGCATCGACTCCTATCAAAGTTCATCAAGGAGTCGGGGCTTGATACATTCATAGTAACCGCTTCTGTTCCTGAAAAGAGCGAGGACGTCATCTTTCCACAGCTTAGGAAGGTTGCTGGAAATATGGAGGATCATCTGCGCAAGAAGGGGTTTGACATCTATTTCAATCTGCCTTTCGTGCGCGTCAGAAGCGGCATAATCCTGTTGATGGCGCCAAGGCAGGTGCTTACCTCAAGGGTTCTCAAAGGGCCCAGCGTATTCGTGGCTGATGCGTCAAGGAATTTTGCAATGGGGCACAAGAAGGCGCTAGGTTTCTTTGTCAGTGAAAGCACAGTGCATGCCCTAGAGAAGGCAAAGCACCCTACAATAGCATCTGTGCTGGAGGATCTCCCAGCCAATATGCGTTTTCATAAGGACATAGACCTTAGGAAATCGAAGGTCATCCACAACAGGATACCAAAAGAGATGGAGTTCGATGCATACTCCGAGCTGCTCAAGAAGATAACAATATGAATATCTGGCCCTGTCAGAGTTTCTTCAGCACTCCGTTCAGCTCCTCTAGCAGGTCTATGTCCCTGGCCGCAACCCTGCCTACCTTGGCTATCTTCAGCATCTTTTGGAGCGCGCCCCTCCCTCCTGCGACTTCGTAAACCTGGCTGTAAAGGCCGGTTGCCCTCACCCCGCAATAGTCTGTGCCTTCGGAGACTATATTGTCCTCTATCTTCTGCCTTGCGTATTTCCTCTCCTTGAGCCTGCCAAGAAGGGTATCTAGGTGCTCCCTTATCACTATGGCAACTGCCCCGCGCACCTTGATATCGCATAGGAGGTGCCCTTCAACTATCACGAAATCCGCCTTGCTTTTAGCCACCCTCCGGTTTACCTCAGCGGACAGCCTCCTCATGTTCACTATCATGGACCCGTACCTATCGTAAGAGGTGAACAGCTTCTTCTCCCTGACAATGTCATTGGCTTTTATGAGCTCGCAATTGTCCAGCAGGCCTGCAAGCTTTTGAGAAAGAGTAGTCTTGCCTGTGCCAGGCGTCCCAGTTACCACTATTACCTTTTTCATGGAATTACTTGGTTTCGGATGTCTCCGGTATTGCCGCCACCGCATCCTCGAAATAGCCTTCTATGTACTGCCGCGAATTCTCTATGTCCATGACTATGTTCTCAGGCTGCTTCACCGATAGTATGTACTGCCTGGGGCCGGAGAATATCCAGATGCCCAGGTTATAGTCCTTGTACTTGGTGGACATATTTGCTGCGTAGTTGGACATGGATACAAATTTCCCCACAAGCGCCTCCACAGAATCATCATAATCATCTACGTAAACCGTCTCCAGCTCCGCATCTCCGAATCCTATGTCTGCAGGCGTTATGTATGGGAGTTTTGCGGCAGTTGCCCTGCTCGCAATGAGCTGGTCTATCTTTATGTACATCTCATTAACCTTCTGCAGGTCCTCCTCCAGTTCCTCCTGCTCCTCGTCCAATCCTGCCATCATGCCATCGAAGTATGTGCCTATCTCTGTCCTCACCTTCCCCAGCGTATCGCTTATGCCATTCCTTCCCGCATACGCCCTCGGGGTTAGCAGCAGCTTCCTGAAGCTTATCCCATATTTCTGAAGGACAGTGCCATCCAGCTCCGATACGAATGCGTCCGTCTGTTCATCCCAGGGTACTTCCACGTCATCGTTGTCCGTGTCCCTAGCGTTAGCCTGCGGCCCGTTTGCCATGCTTTTACCAACTGGGTATGGCCTTGCGGAGTTATTAAATCTTTCGCAGTTGAAAGATAATTTATGGACACGGCAGATCCTGCGAAGCTAGATTTCGCCTACAAGTATCCTTTTTTAGAAGAGGCAAGGGAGATAATATCCCTGGAGCAGGGTGGCATAGATGAGAAATGCCTCGGCGCAGGCAAGCTAAGGGTGGAGAGGGATCTGGCCGGGGACTCCGAGTTTTCGGAGGTCAGGCTAAATGACGTAAAGCGCGTGCACGTGATAAGCTACGTGTATTCACGCATGCTCATAAGCGCAATAAACAGCAAGTACCACCTGGAGCAGTACATCAATGCAGAGGCAAAACGATCGCGCAATGCCTTTGCGCAAGAGACCATGCCTGGCATAATGAAGATCCTAGACGAGCTGCACATATCTGCAGGATATTCGGATGAACGCTTCTCCATGCCCTTTCATGAGTTCCTCATGCTTTCGCCAAAGACGCCTGAGATGTCTCTCGTCCACATGGGGCTCTCCGGAGGCATAGTGCGCCTTCATAAGGAGGAGCTTACCGAGCTGGTGGAGGTCGCCATGGCGAACGAGGTGCGCAAGAAGCTGCCAATACCTGTCAGCGAGCTTCCCAAAAGGATCCTGTCGGAGGCTAAGACGGTAAAGCTGCCTGAGATAAAGGCGAAATCCGTGCACGCGGAAGGCAGTTACAAGTGGATAGACCAGATACTGGCAAATCCGATAGCAGATGTAAGGCACCGCACCGTCAATCTGATACTGGCGCCATACCTGACAACCATAAGGGGCATGAGCGAGGAAGAAGCGGTCAAGATCATAATGGACTACATAGAAAGATGCAAGAAGGTGAATCCTGACACAAAGGTCAATTCAACATACATCAAATACCAGTGCAAGTATTCCAAGTCAAAAGGGATGAAGCCCCTCTCCCTGGAGCGCGCCCGCGAGCTTTATAAGGGCGTTTTGGAATTGAATTAATAAGTGCTATTATGGCAGATACGGCAGGCCTGTGCCACATATGCAATGGCTTTGCCTCGAGGACGTGTAAGATGTGCGGCAGGCCTACCTGCGAACAGCACCTAAAGGACGGCATCTGCTCGTCCTGCGCTTCTGGAAGGAAAGCAATGAAGGCGCCTGGCGATGGCAAGCACAAGACGGCGTAGCCCTTGGAGCGCGGCTCTACAGGTCTGCAAAATCCGTTGCCGAGGTGCCATTGGGGAATGCCTTCCCGTTCTGGGCCTCTACAGGAAGCCCTATCTCGTTGGCAACCCTTGTAAGTTCCGACATATCAACCTGCCTGTCTATTCCAAGCTCCACGTACGTTATGTTGCCAAGCTGGACCCTGCGCACCATGAAGGTCATCTGCTGGAACATGCCGCTCCTGACCACGCGTATCTTTGCGAACCCATTTTTCAATATATCCCTTGCTCTCTGTGATAATTCGGCCATTGCATCTTTACTCTTGATTGACTTAGTGTTTGACAAACAATATTAATTATTCTGCTAAAATCAATAATCATGGACAGTGCGGTGCTAGCCATAATCATATTCTTCTTATTCTCTTTATTCGTACCTGCGTCAATGCTTCTTACCTCAATAATCCTGAGAGAGCCCACGGTGAAGAACCCCGTGCGCGACAGCCCGTACGAGAGCGGGGAGCAGAGCAGGGGCTTCGGAGTAAGCCTGATGCGCGAATACCTGCACTATTTCGGCATGTTCATAGCGCTGGAGGTAGTCGCAGTAATGATACTTGCATGGGTGCCAGTATCCCGTGGGTTCGGGCTGATTCCAGGCCTCGCCGTGCTGGGCCTGTTTGCCACAGGCCTCGTATTCGAGGGATTCCTGATAATGCTGGTGAGGAGGCAAGAGTGATGTTTATGTCAGAAGAAAACGTGGATTACGGCAGCGAGGAATTCGCAAACGCCAAGAGGGAGATGGACAGCTTAGTCTATGAATCTATCAAGGGCAGGGAGATGAAGCCAAACGCCCTTTTTGCGCGCATGGTCGACCTGGCCAAGGCGATGCCTCTAAGCAAGGACGTTGTGAAATGGTCGAGGTCTAACTCTGTATGGCCACTGCAGTTCGGTCTGGCGTGCTGTGCCATAGAGCTCATGGACTTCGGCTCCGCAAGGATAGATGCGGAGAGGAAAGGCTTCCTGCTCTTCAGGAGCACGCCAAGGCAGTGCGATGTGATGGTCATTGCAGGGTGGGTGACCAAGTCCATGGTGCCTGAGATCAAGAGGCTCTACGAGCAGATGCTCAGCCCCAAGTATGTGATAGCGTTCGGCGAGTGCGCTACTTGCGGCGGACCATGGTGGGAGAGCTATAACATCGTCAAGGGCATAGACGAGGTCCTTCCAGTAGACGTTTACGTTGCAGGATGCCCTCCGCGGCCGGAAAACCTCTTCGGCGCGCTGATGAAGCTGCAGAAAAAGATAGGTGGTGTTGTTGAAGATTGAGAGGGAAGAACTCAAGGGCACGATAAGCGAGATGAAGCGCAAAGGCTACGACTATCTGGTCAAGATAACCGCTGTAGACTATGCGGACAAGCTCGAGGCAGTGTACGTGCTGCGCAACATCTCCGAATCGAAGGACGAGATCATAGAGGTGAACATGCCAGCAACAGACGCATGGGTGCCTACGATAATAGACGTGCATCTCTCTGCTGACTGGTACGAGCGCGAGATGGGCGAGATGTTCGGCATCGAGATCAGAGGCAGGCGCGCAGGCAGGCTGCTCCTGGAGAAATGGGACGGGGTTGACCCTCCCCTGCGCAAGTCATTCGCCTGGTCCGCGCCTTACAGGAACATGGACAGTCCACAGTGATATTATATGCCAGTCACAAGAATAAACATAGGGCCCGTCCATCCGAGTACACATGGCGTCATACGCCTTGAGGTGGATCTGGACGGGGACACAATCGTCGACGTGGAGCCACACATAGGCTTCCTGCACAGGGGTGTGGAAAAGCTCGTGGAGACGCGTATGTACATGCAGTGCCCGCCTTACATGGAGAAGCTCGACTACGTCGCTCCAATGGCATTCAATGAGGCTTACGTCTCCGCAGTGGAGGCGGCAATGGGCATTGAGGTGAAGGAGCGTGCGCAATATCTGCGCACTATGCTGCTCGAGCTGCAGCGCATCGCAAGCCACCTCTTCGGCCTCGGCACTCTGTGCAATGACCTCGGCCAGATGTTCACCGTATTCATGTGGGCTTTCAAGGACAGGGATATGGTGCTAGACCTGCTGCAGGAGGCTGCAGGATCCAGGATGTTCTATGTAAATATGCGCTTGGGCGGCCTAAACCAGGACATAGGCCCGGAGTTTCACGGCCATGCAATGAAGGTCATAGACTACATGGAGCGCAGGATAGGCGAGTACGAGGATTACATAGAGAAGAATCCAATCTTCATGGAAAGGATGAAGGGTGTGGGCGTGCTATCTGCGCAGCAGGCGAAGAACCTCGGGGTCACAGGACCGGTGCTCAGGGCTTCGGGAGTCAACTTCGACGCACGGAAGAACAATCCTTATTACATATATTCCAAGCTGAATTTCAATCCCAAAGTTCTGACTTCTGGAGACAACTTCGCAAGGTACAAGGTGAAGATGCTGGAGATGCGGGAGAGCATAAGGATAGTGCGCTCTGTGCTCGAATCGCTTCCTTCCGGTGACGCGCTGGGCATGCCTGTCAAGCTTAGGAGCCCCAACCCCACCAAGCGCATAGCCACTTCCAGCCGCGAGTTGCCAAGGGGCGAGGTCTTCATGTACCTGGTGGCAGACCCGCAGAAGCCTTACCGGCTCTCCATAAGGTCGCCAAATTTCATAAATCTTGCCGCGCTAAGGCATATGACAAAGGGGGCAAGGCTGGCGGATCTTTTCGCCATAATGGGAAGCCTTGACCTAGTGATGGGAGGTGTCGATAGATAATGTTCGCAAATGACCTGGCCAACAATATCCTGAACATACCCTTCTGGATGTCATCCTCCAGTCTGCTCTACAATGCGATCGGTGCAATCATCTACCTTCTTATAGTATTCATCGTATTCTCCGTGTTCGGGTACACTGTAGGGTGGCTGGAGCGAAAGCTCATAGCCAGGGTGCAGTACAGGCACGGGCCAACTTATGTGGGCATGTGGGGCATACTCCAGAACATGGCTGATCTGATAAAGCTGCTGTCCAAGCAGGAGGTATCTCTAGCAAAGGGGAGCAGGCTGCTATACGCTATCTCTCTCCCCCTGATGCTCTCATTCTCCATATTCATAATACTTCTAATTCCATACTCGCCCGCGCTTCAGGCTACAAACCTTGGCCTCGGTCTCATAGCCGTGTTCACCATAATCGGCTTCATGCCTCTTCTCCTGTTCATGACCGCCGCAGCCACCGGCAACAAGTTTGCAGACATAA
>CAZLPL010000049.1:0-7305 GCA_964561405.1 Microcaldota archaeon | reverse complement strand
AAGTATCGCCGATGTGCACACATTCGTGGACCTTATGAGGATGTCCATGCGCCTTGCACTGTTCTCAGCATACAAGTCCGCCCTTGGTGGGGCCAAGATAAGCATTGTGGTAGGCGGCAGCGAAGCGCATCTCAGCTCCACTGTGCTGCCTAGGAGGCTGAACGGCGACGGATCCAAGGTGACTATTGGGTACAAAAGCGCAGTTGAAATGCTGCCATCATTTTCAGTCAAAGGCGGCCAGCTTCTGGAAATCTGCCACGCCAATGCACAATGCACAAAGCGCAAGGACTCTTTCTGCGATGGCGCTGTCCCTTACGGGGAGCAGGTAATAATGAGGCAAGGCGGGGTCGCAGCCATAGTGAACAAGTTTCCAGAGTCGAGCATTCATCTCCTGATGATAACTGTGGAACATCAGCGCTGGGAGCTGATGCCCGAGGATATTGCGCGCAGAATGTATCGGATGGCATACGGTTTTGTCCCAAAGGCTCTTTCTATAGCAGCCGCATCCGCTCAGGCTCCAAAGACTGTGTCAATAGTGCTTAACATCGGCATGTCTCAGACTGAAGACCACCCGCACATACACCTCATTGCAGGTATCCCTATCTATGGAAGGCATGTTGGCGACCATGAACTCATGGCGTGTAAGGGCATGGAAGGTTTGTCAGATTCCCAAATGCACGAGGCTGTTGCTTCGCTAAAGCGGGCATGACTGGCAAGTCATGCGATTACGGATATTTTCACATCTGTTCCTGGCACTTCTATGTCTCCTTCCCTACCCGTCTTAACGCTGCCTATGCTCATGGCCCCTTTCAGGTCATCCACGCCAGCGATAGTCCTGCTAAGCGAGACCTCCTTTATTTCTGAGTTGAGTGCATGCTTGTTGGCGTGTTTCCACTGTCTCACAGCGACTATCACGCTGCAGAGGACATCCCCCTCAGCCATTGCGGGCTTGTCATCAAGCTCTTTCTCATAAGCAGGCCATTGCGAGAGGTGCACCGATTTGGCGCCCTCCTCCGAAGCGAATAGTTCCTGGTATATCTCCTCAGTTATGTATGGCATGAACGGCGCGTACATCTTGATTACTGTCTTGAAGACCTTGGAGAGCGTTCCCTTAGCAGTAGAATCGCCGCCATATACCCTGTACTTTATGAATTCAAGGTAATTGTCGCAGAAGAACCAGAAAAATTCATCTATAAGCCTCTTTGCGCCAGCGTAGTTGTACGCATCAAACATCTCCGTGGCACTTTTCACAGTCTCCATGGCCTTTGCCAGTATCCATCTGTCCACGAGGTTGGCTGGTGTGCCTTCGTACTTTTCCCCATTCATTTTCACGAACCTTGCAACGTTCCACATCTTGTTGACCAGTTTGGATCCCGTCATAACATCCTTCTCCTGGAATGACGCATCATCGCCCAGCCTAGACAGGCTCGCCCAGTGCCTCAGGGAGTCGGCCCCGTACTTTTCTATAACTGCCTTTGGCTCTATGATGTTGCCCGCAGACTTATGCATAGGCATGCCCTTGGAGTCAAGCCCGTGACCGGATATCAGCACATCTTTCCAAGGCAATTGCTTGGTGTGGAGATAGGACTTCACCACTGTGGTGAAGAGCCAGAATGAGATTATGTCGTGGGCCTGAGGCCTCAGAGACATCGGATATATCTTATCCATATATTTATTGTCAAGCCCCCACCTTGCATTTATAAGCGGGGTCAGGGAAGATGTCGCCCACGTGTCAAACACGTCATCCTCAGGCACGTACTCCCTGCTGCCGCATTTAGGGCAGTCCGATTTGGGCTTGTCTGTAAGCGGATTCACCGGAAGATCCTTCTCATCCGCGAATATCGGCTCATCGCACTTGGCGCAGTACCATACTGGGAAAGGTATGCCGTAGAATCTCTGCCTAGATATGGACCAGTCCCACTGCAGCCCCTTCACCCAGTTCTCGTACCTCACCAGCATGTGGCTGGGGTTCCAGTTCAGCTTCCTTCCCAGTTCAAGAAGCTCTTCCTTCATGTCAAGGTACCTTATGAACCACTGCTTCTTCACAAGGAATTCTATTTCAGTATTGCACCTTTCGTGAACGTTGACCGAATGCTCTATGTCCTTCTCTGTAAGTATCAATCCGCTGGCCTTGAGGTCTGCGATGATCTGCTCCCTGGCAGCCTTTATCTTTGCGCCCTTGAAATATTCTGGAAGCATGTGGCCGTTCTTGTCCATCACTATTCGCAGTTCCAGGCTGTATGCCTTGTACCATTCTATGTCTGTCAGGTCTCCGAACGTGCAGCACATGACCACTCCAGTGCCCTTCTGGGGGTCGACTCGCCTGTCCGCGATAACCTTGACTTCCTGGCCGAATATCGGTACTTTCACCGCCTTGCCCACCATGCCTGCATACCTCCCGTCATCGGGGTTTACGAATATCGCTACACATGCCGGAAGCATCTCAGGCCGTGTCGTAGCCACTATCACGTCTTCTGCAAACTTTATGTTTACGAACTTGGATTTTAGCGTCATGTCCTTAAGCTCCATTTGAGATAGCGCAGTGCCTTCCTTTGGGCACCAGATGGTTGGCAGCTCCTTGCGGTACTCCCTGTCCATTCCATAGAGCTTCAGGAACGAGAGTTGGGTTATCTTCTGCGAGTCCGAGCCTATAGTGCTGTAAAGAAGCGACCAGTCCACTGATATCCCAATGCTCCTCCACACCGTCCTGTACATCTTTTCAAAATTCTCCGTCTCTCCCTTGACGAGGTTTACGAACTTCTCGCGCCCTTCCCGCTCTGCGGTGGTGTTATGCAGTTTTTCCACGAACAGTTCTGTGGGTATGCCATCATTATCGAACCCGAAGGGATAGAACACATTGAAGCCGCGCATGCGCTTATAGCGGGCTACGAAGTCTGCCTGCGAGTATGAGAAGGCATGGCCGAGGTGTATCAGTCCGGATATGGTTGGCGGAGGCGTGTCTATTGAGTATACCTGTCTTGAAGAAGCATCATCGAATTTGTACACATCGTTATCCTCCCAGAACCTGGCAATGCGCTCCTCAAGCTCCTTGTGGTCTAATTTGTCCTTCATAAGCATTTATTCGCCACTGCAATGTATATAATCTTAATGTGCCCCACTATAACGGGAAGGATGCGAAGATGGACTGGCTCGTAGTGACAAACCTCACAAAAAGATACGAAAAAGGGAAGTTCGCGCTAAACCGCGTGAGCCTTACCGTGCCATCATCCAATGGGATATTCGCACTTATAGGGCGCAATGGCGCAGGGAAGACTACCTTGGTAAGGATACTTGCCACTCAGCTGTCCCCAACTTCAGGTTCTGCGCACATAAATGGGATAGACGTAGTCAAGGAACCCGAGAAGCTCAGGGAGATAATAGCGTGTGTGCCGCAGGAGGCCAGGACGATAAACTGGACAACCCCCAAGCAGTTCGTATATGCGTATCTACTATGGCGTGGCTATAGCTTCAAGGAGGCAGCCAAAAGGGCCGTGGACAGCCTGAAGAGGCTTGGCATCGGCGGGTACATGGACACTGCTAGCAGGAAGCTTTCAGGAGGCACGAAGAGGAAGGTGCTTGTAGCCACCGTAATCTCATCCGAGGCAAAGATAATATTCCTTGATGAGCCTACCACCGGTCTGGATCCGCTGTCCAGGAACGAGCTCTGGGAAAAGCTCGCAGAGCTTAAGAAGGATCATTTCATATTCCTTACAACCCACTATCTGGAAGAGGCAGAGAAGCTGGCGGACCGTATAGCAATACTGGAAAATGGCAAGATAATGGCGCAAGGCACTCTTGATGACCTCAGAAGGATGGTGAAGTATCCTTACAGCATAACCGTCCTATCCCAACATAAGGTGCAAAAGCCGAAGCATGGCGAGATGATAATTGGGATAGATGGGTATTCACAGATACTCACAACAGAAAGGGAAGCTAAGGAAATAGCAAGGAAGCTTGTGGGCAAGGGGGTAAAGTTCTCCATGAATCCGATAGCGCTTGATGACATATTCTACCACATAGTAAGGAAGCCTGTTGAAGAAGAGGGTAATTACGATGAAGAGGAGTGGGCTTAGCCAATTCACGGCATCAATACTGGCCAATTCGGTCTACGCACTGGGTAACTACCCTGCCATGATGGTCAGCATGTTCCTGTCCCCATTCTCCATACTTATAGTCACGTTTTTCGTGAGCAACGGGGCGCTCCTTCCTGTGGCCATAACCGGAGGCATGATCATGGTCATGACATACAGCGGCATGAGCCTGCAGACAGACCTTGCACACCTCAAGAATGACTTCAGGGTCCAGGACATGGTGGTCAGCTCCCCCCTCAGCGCGGGCATGTACCTCTTCGGAATGGCCGTCTCGGAGCTGGTATACGCCATACCTGCCATAGCCGTATTGGGCGCTCTTGCGGCGCTTTACGTGCACACCAGCATACTTGGCTATGCCACCCTTGCGGCAGTCTTCCTGGCGATGTTCTCATTCTCAACCTGCCTCGGTTTCTTCATATCCACATTCACAACAGACATAATGGAGAGTTGGGCTTATACTGGGATAATCTCCACAATACTCTCGGCACTTCCTCCGGTATACTATCCCATAACTTACATACCCATGCAGTTCAGGATCATAGCCTATCTGTCACCTGCAACGTATGCGGCTGAGATAGCGCAGAACGCCATAGGCTTCCTACCGCTTACGCAGGCAGAATTGGCAACAAACTGGCTTGTGCTTATAATAATAAGCGTGGTAATAGGGTACGTGGCTATAAAGAAGTCAAGATGGAGGGAATAATGGTGAAACTATGCCAAACGAAATCAGATGTGCGCACATACTTGTAGAAAAGGAGCATCTTGCAAAAGAGATAGTGGAGAAAATAAAGAAGGGCAAGTCATTCTCAAAGCTTGCGGAGCAGTACTCAATGGACGGTTCAAGAAGGAGGGGCGGCGACCTCGGTTTCTTCAGGAAAGGGGTCATGGTCAAGCCTTTCGAGGATGCTGCCTTCGCCCTTCAGAAAGGAGAAGTATCTGGCCTAGTGAAGACTCAGTTTGGTTATCACATCATAAAGAGGCTCGAATAAGTGTTTATTAAAATGATGATAACCCAATGCCACTTATCAGTCTATGACATTGCATTCAAAGTATAACAATCCAAACCAAAAACCTTGTAGGTCCACAATTTCAATAAATTCGAGTGAGGGGTCGGGCATCAGTATGTGCTGCCTAGAAGAACTTGTAATTCCGCTTCCATTGCCCTGAGTTTCTTTCCGGAGTGCACAGTTTTGGCATAATTCTCATATTCATTCAACTTACTCCATAATCTGGCCTTACCTTCGGAGCTCATAAAATCATAATGACCATTATCCTGCCTATCACGAATTTCGCTCACTAGCTTAGCAACCCCCTTTATCTTCTTGATCTTTGCTATATGAACTGAAGATACTGACATCGTACCGATTTATATCTGCATGCTTCTCCTATATATATGTCCATTTTTATGGGCAAGACTGTATTGTCCTGAATTACCTCTCCTCTCGATAATATTGTTTGTGCATTTTCATTTAATAATCTCCCTGAATGCTTTATTTCTGAGTATGAATGCCTCATACTGCGTTATAGATTTGTCATTGCGTTCAAGGAACAGGTGTGGTAACAGTTCAAGAATCTTACAGCTTCGACGACAAGATTTCCGCGCGTTTTGCGGTTTTCTGGTGCTTGTCGCAGAATGGCAAAATTTTCCCGTAACAATCTTAAATTCTTAAGTCTAATTACTTTTGCAATTGGCTACAAGGCTTTTGCAATTGGCTACAAGGGGTGAGGAAAACGGCAAACCGAATGGACAGTTGGATTGTAAATAACACGCCATGGTTGAAGTCTGTAGTGAGGGTGCTATTTGGATTTGCGTGGCTGCTTGATGGCGTATATAAATTTCAGCCGGGCATGTCAGGCATTTTCATCACGGCGTTGAATCAGTCGATTTCCATGAATCCGGCAATCCTTACGCCGTGGGCTACATTCTGGTACAACCAGGCTGTTGCAGCCCCTAGTTTCTATGTCATTATGATAGGCGTGCTGGAGTTAGCGCTGGGGATCGCCCTGATATTCGGATTCATGCGCAAAATTGCATATGGCGGCGGCATACTGCTCAGCCTCTTCATATGGTGTATAGGGGAGGGATACGGTGGCATATTCATGGCCGGAGCCACCGACATAGGTGCCGCGATAATGTACGTTTACGTGTTCCTATTGCTGATACTTGTAGACGCAACGTACGGCCCAAGCAGATGGTCGCTTGACTACTACATAGAGCAGAAGGTAAAGTGGTGGAAGAAGCTGGCTGAGGTAAAATACTAAGACCAAAAGGAGGATTCGAAGTGTACAGGACACTTCTAAAGTGCCTACTTTACGAAGACCTTTTATACTTAATAACAGATATAACTGTAATAACTGTAAAGTGACAAGATTCATGTCCGTTTCATTGACAGGACATTTGTCCCGCTTTTTGATATATCATGCATTCTTGTTAAAATACCTTTCGTCATTATAAATGGAATTTGGAGTTTTCCATCCGAGGATTTCCTGCTTTTTCCAATTGTTGTGGCTCTGTAGAAATCCCAGGAGTGCAGATGCATAATAGTTGATGTATCTGTGGATATTGTAAACAACATCCACTACCTTCATCTCTCTTCTCTGGGTCTTCAATAGGCGACCCCTCAGTCTATCACCGAACTTTCTCTTCTCGACAGAATTCACCGTCTCTATCTTGCTTCTTTGATGATAGACATCAAGTGGGAAATTCATCTTCAACTTTCTGCGATAGAATCCTGTAGTCCTGTTCAGAGGCACTTCGTACCTCAGCGGTATGATGGAATTTGCACCTGCGTTCCTATGTGCAAATCTTTCAACTTTATTCTTGTATCCATATTTGCTTTCACCACTGAAATCACCACTATGGTGATTTGTGAAAGCGGACATATGTTATGTCACTGTTTTAGGACAAAAGTGGTGTCACTCTACAGATTACTACGGACCTCTGCAGATGCCTGAAAATTGACAAAAACATTTAAATAAGCACCCAGACCAATCTATTCGTGGTATACGTACGTCAGTGTTAATGAGACGTAAGCATGCTTAAAAAGTGATAAAATGGCAGAACAATACGCAGGAGAGGAAGCAGAAAGGTCTGAGAGCGCAATACCTGAGAATGTTGTGTTGGTGGGAAAGAAGCCCCCAATGAACTACGTTCTTGCTGTAGTTACGCAGTTTAATAACGGCGTAAAGAGCGTGAAGATAAGGGCAAGGGGAA
>CAZLPL010000048.1:0-7327 GCA_964561405.1 Microcaldota archaeon | reverse complement strand
CGAAGGGTTAAAATCCTTCGGTCTTTTCTATGAATAGAGGAATTCTACAGAGCCACAAAAGGATATATTGGAGATGATATATTGGAGATATATTGGACTGATGCGAATTCCTTTATTCGTGGAGGCGTGAAGAATGCATGTTCGAACGAACATAATCCCATTCGGCTATAGTCGAGTCCAACCCAACACTCAATCCGCTTCTGCATCCACACTTTATTTGGTTTGGCAACTGCCTATCCTCATTCCCTAACCAAATCCTCCCTCCCTGCCAACACCATCACAATTATGTCTTCAAAGAATACGTGGACCTTTTTCTCACGCTCCTTTGAAAATCCATTATTCCGTATTTCACGCCCGAGCCTCTCCAGGTCTCCGAACGAACTGACTACAAGAATGATCCTGCCGCTTTTGTTGAGGTGCTGTGGTGCCTGACGCAGAAATTCAGATGGCACTTCCATTCCGCTTGGACCTCCTGACACGGCCTTTCCTATGCCTCCTAGCTTCTCGTCACCTTCCTCTGTCCTGAGGTAAGGTGCATTGAATGTAATGATGTCAAATCTGCCACTCACATTGGAGAAAAAGTCGCTTTCCACCACGCTGCATTGGGCATGGAGGCGCTCTGCGTTGAATGCCACATTCTCCTTGCATATGCGCACTGCATCTTTGTTTATGTCTGCCATGGTGACCCTGCCTACGGACTTGTTGGATGCAGCCACAAGTCCAAGTATGCCTGTGGCTGTACCCATGTCAAGAACAGACATCCCTTCGTGGCCCATTCTCTTGATTTCGTCTTCAATAACCTCTGCTGCAAGATAGGAATCCTCAGTGGGAGGATAAACTTCTTTGTCTGTGATTATTGAAAGGTCTTTGTAGCTTATCATCAAAGCACATGGCGCTGCTCCTCGGGCATATGGCTCCCCAAGCAGCATGTAATGACATCTCCATACAGCAGAATAAATAACTTGCTCAGGGTAAGTATCAGTGTGGTAAAGTGCTGTTCGATGAAGTGTCAAAGTACTATGAAAAGCTGGAGGCTACATCATCAAGACTTTCCATGGTAGACATACTTTCAGAGATGCTATCAAAGTCGGATAAGGGGGAGATAAAAAATCTCGTTTATATAACGCAGGGCGTACTGGCGCCCCCGTTTGCAGGGGTGCAGATAGGTATAGCGGAGAAGTTTGCGGAAAGCGCAATAGCCACTGCCAGCGGATTTTCAAAGGAGGATGTAGTAGCCGAGTACAGGAAGCTTGGCGACATGGGCCTTGCCGCTGAGGATTTCGTTTCAAGGATGAAGCTAAAGCCCATGGCAAAGACCCAGTTGGGCATAAACCATGTCTCCGAATCCATGCTCAAGATTGCGCATACCAGTGGTACCGGCAGTCAGGAGATGAAAATACGCATGATGGTACAGCTTCTGGCGTCTTCCACCCCGCTTGAGGCAAGGTATCTTACAAGGCTCTCCCTGGGCACATTAAGGCTAGGCGCTGGGGATGCCACCATAATGGAAGCGCTCTCGAAGATGGCTACGGGCAAAAGGGATGAAAAGGCAGTGCTTGAAAGTGCGTATAACATATGCAGCGACCTCGGCCGTGTGGCAGAGATACTCGCAGAGAAAGGCATAACAGGGGTTGAGCGCCTCAAGGTGTCGCTGTTTAGTCCCATAAGGCCGGCACTTGCGGAGAGACTGCCTACTGCAGAAGAGATACTGGAGCGCATGGGTGGCAAGTGCGCGGTTGAGGCGAAGTACGATGGCTTCAGGGTGCAGATCCATGTCAATGTCAAGGAGAAGAAGGTGGAGCTCTTCTCAAGGAACCTTGAGAACACCACGCTGATGTTTCCTGACATAGCAAAGGCGGCACTTGCTGAGATTGACGCGAAGGAAGCTATACTTGAGGGGGAGGCCCTATCATATGACGATGCAACAGGGGAGTTCAGACCGTTCCAGGAGACGATACAGAGAAAGCGCAAGCATGGCATAGCCGAGAAGAGTGCCGAGTTTCCGCTCAGGATGTTTGCGTTCGACCTGATGTACCTTGATGGAGAGGACTATCTCCATAAGCCTTACTCTGAAAGGAGAAAGACTCTGGAGAAGGTAGTGAACGGGAAGGGCACCATACGGTTTTCAGACCGGATAATAGCAACGGATGCAAAGGAGATAGACAAGTATTTTGAGGATGCTGTTGAGAGGGGCTTGGAGGGGATAGTCGCAAAGGACCTAGGTGCCCCTTACATAGCCGGCGCAAGGAAGTTCAGCTGGATAAAGCTCAAGAGGAGTTACAGGGGCGAACTTTCAGATACCCTGGACCTTGTGATAATCGGTTATTATCTTGGAAGAGGGCAGCGTGCAGAATTCGGGTTCGGGGGCTTGCTGTGTGCGGTATACAATGGCAAGAAGGACGTCTTCGAGACCATAACCCGAGTGGGCACAGGCTTCACCGAGAAGAATATGAAAGACTTCAGTGAGATGCTCAAGAAGATAAGGAAGGACAAGAAGCCTGCCCGCGTAGAGGCGGAAATTGAACCCAACTTCTGGGTGGAGCCCAGGTATGTAATAACCGTCAAGGCAGATGAGATCACGAAGTCACCGATGCACACCTGCGGCAAGGAACCGGGATCAGACAATCCTGGCTATGCCCTAAGGTTCCCAAGACTTGTTAGTGATGGGATAAGGTGGGACAAGATCCCTGAAGATGCCACTAGCACGCAGGAAATACTCGAAATGTATAAGATGCAGAAGAAGGTAAAGATAGGCAGCTGATCCCTCTCCATCAATCCATACATCACTTCTGCGATGCAGCCCCGTATCTTGCTGTTTTTATGCCATACGCGCTCGCCCATCCCCAGTCACCGTAAGACCAGTGCCACCATTCTCCCTTGTAATTTGCGAAGCCTTCTGCAGACATTGCCCCTATGAGCATATCCCTGTTCCTCCTTTGCTCGCCAGAAAGCCGCGCCATTGTTATGGACTTGCGTGACATGCTGTTCACCGGGCTCCCCATGTCAAGCTCATTTCCCTTTGCATCTACTACTGTCAGGTCAAGAGTCCCTCCGGTGGAATGCGGTGGAATTGTTATCCTGTATGGATTCGTAACCCATCTGTCCGTCTCAAGCCCGGCCTTGCTATCGCTTATCCCCTGGTTGTCTTTCTTTATCTGTGAAAAGAATTGGCCCCATATCTCCTTCTGGGCACTAACTGGCCTGAATGTGTCTATGATCTTGAGCCTGAACGGCCTCTCAAGAGACGACTGGATACGCCCTAGCTTCTCGGCAACCGACTTCCTTACGCAGCACCTTCCGCGCCTAAGCCCCTGCATCCTCCTAGACGTATCCTCGATGTCTATAAAGATTCCGCCGCGGCTGGAGGAGAGCTCAACCATCTCCTCGCCGCACTCGGATATGTGTACCGAAAGGAAGGATCTGAGATCCACGCAGTACTGCATGGGCCTAATATGCACTCATATCGCCTTTTCCGCCTTGAGCATCCTTCTCTTCTTTGCCGTGCCTCCTAGGGCAGAGTAATTACCCAGCTCCCCGCTTGACTTTATCACCCTGTGGCAGGGTATCATAGGCGCCAGCGGGTTTATCTTAAGCGCAGAACCCACTGCGCGGTACGCGTTTGGGTGCCCTATGGAAATCGCTATCTGCCTGTAAGTCCGCGTATCGCCCTTAGGTATGTTCAGTGTCTCTTCAAGCACCTTTTTCTGGAATTCCGTGAGCTTATAATTTTGCAGTCGATTTATCAGGCTCTTTTTGTCCATCCAAACTCCACCAAATGCCAGATTGTCGCTTTTACCAAAGTATATGGTATTTACCCTCATTCCATTATTCGGATACAGCTATCAGTCTTCCGTTATCTAAAAGCACTACAAAAGATATTTAAACGTATATATGGGCAAATAATATTACAGGCGATCGTAATGGTAGACTCGTATGGAAATGAGTTTTTGGGAAAGAGTGATGACACTGCGACCAGCAGTTCATCTCCACAGATAAAGATAGTGACAATCGGAGTAGGAGGCGGAGGAAACAACACCGTGAACAGGCTTCTAAAGGTCGGAGTGAAAGGAACCGATCTTGTTGCGGTAAACACGGATATAACGCACTTCAAGATAGTCGATGACAGGATAAAGAAGGTCCTCATCGGAAAGGCCATGACTAGGGGTCTTGGTGCGGGAGGCGCTCCTGAAGTTGGTGCAAAGGCGGCAGAGGCCGACAGGCAGCTGCTAGATGAGGTGCTCTCAGGCGCTCAGCTCGTATTCCTGTGCGCAGGAATGGGAGGAGGAACCGGAACCGGAGCAATACCTGTGATAGCGCAGATTGCAAAGGAGCAGGGCGCAATCGTGGTTGCAATGGTAACGTATCCATTCGACCTGGAAAGGGTAAGGAAGGTAAAGGCTGAAGAGGGTATAAACAAGCTCAGGAAGTTCAGCGACAGCGTAATCATACTGGACAACAACAGGCTGGTAAAGCTGGTGCCTAACCTGCCTATGAACGAGGCTTTTGCAGTTGCAGATGACATTCTGGCAAAGGCAATCGGAGGATTGGTCTGGACGATAACACAGCCAAGCCTGATAAACATAGACTTCGCGGACGTAAGGTCCATAATGGGCAGCGGAGACGTAGGATTCATATCAGTCGGAACCGGAAAGGGCAACGACAAGGTAGGATCTGCGGCCGAGGCTGTTCTAAAGAACAAGCTTCTTGATGTGGACTTCGAGAACGCAAAGGGTGCACTCATACACATCTCGGGCGCATCTGACCTCAGCCTTGGAGACGCAATAAAGGCCGGTGAGATCATAACCGAGAGAATGGACCCTAAGGCGAACGTCAAGTGGGGCGCAAGAATCATACCTGGTTATGAAGGCCAGCTAGAGATAGTTGCCATAGTGACAGGCGTGAAGGGCTCAAGCATAGTCGGAAAGTTCGCGGACGAACCTTCCCAGGTCAGATACGGCGGCCTGGAGATGATCTAAACCGTTGGTGAAAAGAATGGTGGATCAGTTCGATTATGATTCGTTCACCCCCCGAATAGCTGTTGTCGGGGTTGGTGGACAGGGAAGCAATTTGGTGAACAGGCTCTTTAGCCATGGTCTTAAGAGCGCAGACACTGTCGCGCTCAACACGGATATAGGCCACCTGAACATGATAAAGGCCAAGAAGAAGCTGCTGATAGGAAAGGCAATAACTAATGGTCTCGGGGCCGGAGGATTTCCTGAAGTCGCTGCAAAGTGCGCTGATGTAAGCAGGAACGAGATAGAGGAAGCCCTTACTGGGTACAATCTCATCTTCGTTGCTGCAGGAATGGGTGGTGGTACTGGAACAGGTGCAGCTCCTACCGTTGCAAAGATCGCCAGGGAGACTGGGGCTACTGTTATAGCAACTGTCACGTACCCGTTCGCACTAGAGAGATCAAGGAAGCTTAAGGCTGATTGGGGTCTCGAGCAGCTGAACAAGGAGGCTGACTGCACAATAGTGATAGAGAACGACAAGCTTCTCTCCTACGTGCCTAACCTGCCTATAGAGAAGGCTTTCGAGCTCGTGGACAATGTGACTGGCAATGCCGTAAAAGGCATAGCCGATTGCATAACCCTTCCTAGCCTGATAAACCTCGACTTCGCTGACCTCAAGAACGTGGTCAGGAATACCGGCACTGCTGTCATAAGCCTTGGATATGGGAGAGGCACTGACAGGGTAGCACAGGCAATAAAGTCTACAAGGACGCACCCTCTACTCTCAGTAGATTACGATGGCGCCAAGGGCGGACTCATACAGGTGGTGGGTGGTTCAAACCTTACCATAAGCGAGGCCACTCAGATAGGCGAAGGCGTAACAGAAGGGCTTGCAGGCAATGCCAACGTGATCTTCGGCGCAAGGATGGTTCCAGAACTGGGAGATGATCTCAGGGTCATGTCAGTTGTGACTGGAGTAAAGGCCAGGTTCGGAGAACGCAGGGAAGAGGGACATGAGATGGCAACGGCTATGAACGTGGACACCATCGGAAGGCTCTACTGACTCTAAAGCTTCTAATTTTAAGGAGGGCTTTTTGCCCTTCTTCATTCTTTTTTCAGAATATGCCTGAGCTGCCTGCGTGCAGCTGACTCAGATCACCAATTTTCTTGAAAAAGCGCAACTCTGGGCCTGAACTGTTTTGCGTACTTAGCAAAACGCCTGCGGCTGCCTTATAAAGGCAAACTGCCTAACTAGTTCAAGAGAATATGAAGTCTATTGCGTTTATTGCAGTTGCATGCATCCTTGCAATCCTTTTCATTGCAATTGCATTTTTGCACAGCCAGCAGGCGCCTTCATCGCGCAATACGACATCAACTACGATTACAACTACGTCAACTACTGGTGCATACAGCACTACCACTGTTCCACCCATTCCCTACAACGGAACGAACCGGAGCGTGAAGATAAGATGGATGATAGAATCGTCTTCCCTAAATGCGCTAATTGGGCTCAATGCAACGCTTGCAAAGGCGGCATTCGATAACCCAGGAACGTTTGTTCTTGATGGGAATCCGCCCTCAGGGTGGACCTCAAAACGCATGAAAACAGTACACAGCTATAATCAATTACTTTCGTTCCTGAACAGTTCGGGCTCCGCCGTGTACAATGGGGTAATGCTGGATCAAGAGAATTGGAGCTTCACTCCCTTATACGAGCAACATAATTCTGTCTACTATACTATGCTATCCGAGAACCTGTCACATTCCAAGGGTATGGTATTTGCAGCATCCCCTGCGATTGACCTCATGAGTTCCTTAGGGTACCATAGCAACCAGCCAGGCACGTTCGAGCAGCTGGGCATAGCTGGGAACACCTCCAAGTATGTTGACATCTACGAACTCCAAGCTCAGCGAATGGGACAGAATTCCAGCGAGTTCTACAACTTCAGCTTTTTTGAATACAACCAGGCAAAGCGTTCCAATCCTCATGCACTGTTTTTCATAGGGCTAAGCACAAACATAGCTGGAGGCGAAAACATAACCGCAAATGCACTTTACAATGATGTTAACTCCACCAGCGGGTTTGCAGCTGGATACTGGTTGAACGTTCCCAACACTTCGGCATACTGCCCTACCTGTGGCAAATCAAGGCCTGAAGTTGCAATGGAGCTCCTCAGGATGCTTTATAGCAAAAGCCTCCAATCTGGTAGCAACGCAACTGCTTAGGCGGTGCAGTTTGGCCTGGATTAAAGGAATTGCTAGAAGACCTCTACCCAGATTCTCTTTTTGAATATGCCTAGAATAAAATTTGTTATGCAACGGGCTCTGTAGAAATCCTTGGAGCGCTGATATATAGTAGTTGAGGTATCAGTGGA